>JANOGR010000015.1:0-3329 GCA_031406095.1 Ignavibacteriales bacterium | reverse complement strand
TGTTCCGCAATGTCCAGGCCGTATTTTTTCAAAAGGATCTCTGCGGATGCGGGTTCATCTGACAACTCGGCTTTGAGGTCGAGTGCAAAGAATTCATTCTGTGTATTCCTCCATGTTTTCTCAGGAGAAAAGAACTGAAGCATATGCGCGGGATACTTCGGACAGAACCGGATTGCATTGCCTCCTTCGACGACCGTCTTGCCGAGTCCAAGAGCTGCGGATACAACACCGTCCTCCGGCTTTTGAGGGGCAATCGGATAAAAATTGTATGACTTGGCAACACCGGCAAAATCCGGATAAAACCGGCCGTCGTGGCGGGCACCGACCATCCTCTGAACAATCACAGCCATTTTTTCTTCTTCGAGGCGATACGACGTGAATTTGATGTAGTTTTTCGCGCTCTGGTGGAACGTGGAAGCATAGACCCGTTTAATGGCATTAATGAGCTGATCCAGTCTCGTTTCAAGGTTTGGGGCATTGTTGGGGATCATGTACGTGTCATACACACCCGCAAACGGATGGTACTGTGAATCCTCCAGAAGGCTCGATGAACGCACAGCAAGAGGCTCCCGAACAAGGTCGATATAGGACCGAAGATGGCGGATGGCGTCTTCCGGAAAGCGATTTGCCCCAAGGAATCTTCTTGTCACCTCCTGATCTTCCGTTGCGTTCAGAGCAAAATGCCTGAGGTTATGGATATCGATGAATTCATCGAAAACGTCGGTCCCGAGCACAACGGAAGACGGCACATCGATGGCGATACCGGGAAACTGGTCCCGGATGTTATATGCGTTGATCAGCAAATTGACAAACCCGAGCCCGCGGGCTTTGCCTCCGAGGGAGCCGCCGCCAATCCGGGCAAAACTCGATGCAGGGTCAAAGCTTTCCTTGCTGAAATCTGCAACCAAGCCCCGCTGACGCAGCGTGCGGTACCTTCGGAGGGAGGCGATGAGGTCCTGCCGGAGGTCGGCAATAGACGGATAATCAGAGACTTTTCGCGGCCTCAGCTGATGGGCGAGCCAAAATTCCGTTCGTGCTTTGAGCCAGTTGGAAAAATGGTTCCGCTCTCCGTGATATCTGATACTCGCATCAGGCACCAGATGAAGCTGGTCTTCGAGCGATTTCAGGTCTATCGCCCGTCCCACCTCCCGTCCGTTCGGCATTCGAAAAATGAAATCCCCAAAGCTGAAATACTGAGTCATGAACTGCCTCAATTCGTGCAGCAGAGTCGGAGAATCCTTGAGCAAGAACGAAGCTCCGAGCGCGTTGGCTTCCTGCTCGTATTCGGGATTTGTCGATTGCAGCAGGATGGGAATATCCGGCCGTTGTTTTTTCACCGTTTGGGCAAATTCAATTCCGGCTCGCGCATCTTGCACGCCCTTCCGCCGAAAATCGATATCCGAGATAATTCCGAGAGCAGAATCCTTGTATTTCTCGTAGTATTTGAACGCTTCCTCGTAATTCCCGCACAAGAGGATCTTCGGCCGGGCGCGCATCCGGAGAAACTTGTGGGAGAAGTTAATCCCCTCCGAAATCAGCCGCTGCGATTGCTTCAGCACCTCGGTGTAGATGATGGGCAAGAATGATGAGTAGTAGCGGACATTATCCTCGATGACGATGATCGACTGGACTCCCACTGTTTTTGTGTCGTCCTCGACGTTGACCTTGTCTTCAAAGTGTTCAATGATGCTGATGATCAGGCGGAAATCTCCCTGCCACAGGAAGAGTTTGTCAAACACTGCCGTCTCTTCAATCCGCTGGAGTTCTGAAAGCTCCTTGTGGTCGTATGCCAGAAGGACGATCGGGATACCGGGCCGTGCCTCGCGCAGCATCTTCGCCAGATGGAACGAAGTCATGTCCTCAATGTGGAGGGTTGTAATGATGAGGTCGAATTTTTTTCCCGTCTTGACCAGGGCGAGTGCTTCATGTCCGCTGGAGACTCTCGTGAGGTCGGGAGCGTGGCTGAGGCTTAATCCCTGATACTCCGCTTGAATCAATTCGTAGAGCTTCCCGTCTTCTTCGAAGAGGTAGAGGTCGTAGAGGCTGGAAATAAGGAGGACGTCGCGGATTCTGAACCGCATCAGGGTTTGAAATCCGGGGAACCGGATTCCATACCCTTGCTCAATCCAAACGGGGTCGAAGGTGTGAGTTGGCACGGCAAGAGCTCTTCGGGATAACCGTATTCAATACAAAGTAACAAAAAAAAGTCGGAGTGAAAACCAATTCACTCCGACATCTTCAGACTCGTACAGAAGCGACGCATCTAAAAAGCAAGCAATGCAGATGCGTCGCTTCTGCTCTCTACACAAGTCCCTGGTCCATCATCGCATCGGCTACCTTGAGAAATCCGCCAATGTTTGCGCCGTTCACATAGTTGCCCGGCGTTCCAAAACGCTCTGCGACATCGACACATGTCTTGTGAATGCTTTTCATGATCATGTGCAGCCGGTTGTCGACTTCCTCCCTGGCCCAGGACAATCTCATGCTGTTTTGCGACATCTCAAGCCCCGATGTGGCGACGCCCCCGGCGTTCGATGCCTTTCCCGGTGCATAAAGAATTTTTGCATCGAGGAAGACCTTCACACCATCGAGAGTGGTCGGCATGTTGGCCCCTTCGGACACCACATTGACGCCGTTCCGGACAAGATTCTGTGCATCCTTGGCATTGATTTCATTCTGGGTTGCGCTGGGAAATGCGCAATCTGCTTTGTGATTCCAGAGCGGGTTGTTGTCCATCTTCGCATCCATCGCAGCATACGTCGCGCCCTTGAACTTGTCCGTATATTCCTTGATTCTTCCGCGGCGGACGTTTTTCAGATCCATGATAAACTGAAGCTTTTTCTTGTCGATGCCTTCAGGGTCGTAGATGTAACCGCCGGAATCCGAGAGCGTAACAGCCTTTCCGCCCAGTTGAGTGATTTTCTCAACAGTATACTGGGCGACGTTTCCGCTGCCAGAAACCAGACAGGTTTTGCCTTCCAGGGTTTTGTTTTTCGTGGTCAACATCTCCGCAGCAAAATACACCGCTCCGTAACCGGTTGCTTCCGGTCTGACGAGGGAGCCTCCCCAGTTGAGGCCCTTACCCGTGAGCACGCCCGTGAATTCGTTCCGCAGCTTCTTGTATTGTCCGAACAAGTATCCGATCTCCCGCCCTCCCACTCCGATATCGCCCGCAGGAACATCCGTATTCGGCCCGATATGACGGAACAGTTCATTCATGAAGCTCTGACAAAAACGCATTACCTCGTTGTCGCTTTTTCCTTTGGGGTCGAAATCCGAGCCGCCTTTTCCGCCGCCCATGGGCAGCGTGGTGAGGCTGTTTTTGAACA
>JANOGR010000089.1:0-2107 GCA_031406095.1 Ignavibacteriales bacterium | reverse complement strand
CCAATGACTTGGGGTGTGGACACTCACATCATCGAGCGGTTTGGTCAGGCCGGAGTGCCCAAGGAGAAAATATCCATGGTCAAGGATACGTACTCCTTCATATCGCCTGACAAAAGCCCAACAGATGTCATCGAATTATTTCGACGATTCTATGGCCCAACAATGAACGCTTTCGAAGCGGCTCAAAAGAGCGGAACAGTAGAAGAACTCCACAACCAACTTGTGGAACTGGCGAAAGCACAAAACAAGAGCACTGTCAGCAGCACTTCAATACCTGCTACCTTCTTGCGAGTCACTGTTCGCCCTTGAGTTCATGCCACGAGGAGCCTCTGTTTGACGCTAAGACAGACGCCTAACAGGGTGTTGCAGCGGACGGGCCGTTCAGCGCCATTGCGCCATGGGAGGATTATGAAACTGATAGAAATTGTAGTAGCATTCGCTTTGTTAATTTTCACATCCTGCTCGCAACAAGCAAAGTCGGGAAAAGAAGGAGTAGAGAATATGTATGCTGAAGAGCAAGAAGCAATCATCAAGGAAACACAGGCATTTGCGGAAGCTTGGAACAAGGGCGATGCGAAGGTCGCAGCCTCTTTCTACACTGACGATGGCTTAAGAGTCGGAGCGTTTGGGGATGTGCAGCACGGACGTGCTGAGATCGAGGCCGCATACAATAAACTTCTCCATCAAACTATGACCGGCGCGAGCGTAAAGCAAGAACGTGGGACCGTACGCATGCTCACGCCCGAGCTTGCCGTGTGGCAAGGCGGGCTTGAGATTATTCCTCCCGGTGGTGCTTCCTCTCTGAAGGGACACGTCGTTCAAGTAATGAAAAAAGTCGGTGATCGCTGGTTTATTCTTGAAGCACATCCCAAGCTGTTTCCGTCACCTCCAACAGCACGATAGCTGGAGTGGTGGGGAAAATGCGTAAAGTGATTCACAGTCAAATATGTGAACCAAATCAAAGACCCGCCGAAAGGGAGCGAAAATGAATGAGATTCATGGGATGTATGTCTTATGCGGCTTGTTGCTGGCGATTGTATTCTCTGGCGAGAATGGTGGCAACGTCAACCGATCCACCAAGGTGGGACAGATCGGGAAGAAAACAAGCGATGAGATCGTCACCGTCGAGACTTTAAAGCAAATCCTTGAGGCATTCAATCGACATGATCTCGATGCGATTATGGAATTCTTCGCCGATGACTGTTCCTTTGATTTTCCAAGGGGCCCTGAACCCTGGGGACAACGCTTCGTTGGCAAAGCTCAGGTGCGCGAGGCTCTTGCCGGTCGATTCAAAGGTATTCCTGACGTTCACTACGGAGACGACCGTCATTGGGTAGCAGCCGATAACGGAGTGTCAGAATGGACGCTCACGGGAAGAACATCTTCAGGGGTGAGCTTGAAAGTTCGAGGTTGTGATCTTTGGGAGTTTCGGAATGGCAAAGTCGTCCGAAAGGATTCCTACTGGAAAATAGTCCAGCGATGAGCGCTGTGACTGCTTCGCCTCACAACGTTGCTTTACGCCGCTCACATTTTTTGACAAGCCAAGGTTCAAGCTCAGCGGAGCGAGCCCAATCCAAATAGAACGGAGTACATTGTTATGCAAGCAAAGATGAACACTGCCGAACTCGAGCAGAAAGTAAAAAAGATGTACAGCGATGTTGCACTTCATCCCGACGGCGAGTACCATTTCGAAATGGGGCGCGGACTTGCTGAAAAGTTAGGATATGAAAAAAGCGACCTCGACCGTATTCCGGCTGCTGCCATTGAATCATTTGCAGGAGTAGGTTACTATTTTGATATAGCGAACCTGAAAGAAGGTGAACAGGTGCTCGACCTTGGAAGCGGCTCAGGCATGGACGTTTTTGTTGCCGCTCTTCAAGTAGGAAAGAACGGGCACGTTTCGGGGGTGGACATGACGGATGAACAACTTGAAAAATCAGAACGACTGAGGAAAGAAAATAATTTAAACAATGTCTCCTTCCACAAAAGCTACATTGAAAAACTCCCTTTTGCTGATTCAAGTTTTGATGCTGTTATCAGCAATGGTGTCTTCAATCTTAGTCCTGATAAAGAAAAAGTTTTTGCAGAAGTTGCCCGTGTGCTTAAA
>JANOGR010000084.1:0-12777 GCA_031406095.1 Ignavibacteriales bacterium | reverse complement strand
CTCGGAGAGAAACGCGTTGAGCGCTTCGAAATCTGCGCGCGAGCCGACGTAGATGCCGCTCGCCGTTGCGTTCAAGCCCATCAATGCGCCGACGGGCACGTCGCTCGCGAAGCCCGACAAGCCACCGATGATGGCGATATGCCCGCCGAACGCCAGAGCCTCGAGCGCAACCACAACCAGGCAGTCGTAGTCTGATTGCTCCGTCTGATCGCCCCTTGCTCTAGAACCAAAAAGGATAGCACGTTTAAGGTGGGAGCCCAACTTATTTCGAATTTCTGTGATAAAATAGTCGAGAACTTTATTTTCGGTATTATTTTTCACATCTCTCCCCTATGCCACATTGCCGTTTTCTCGTGTCGTGGTCTAAGCCAAAGGCGTATGCGCCCGCCTGCCACTCGAGAACAAAATTGGCGGGCAGGCATCCCTGCCATTTCTCTCCAGGGAACCGCTGGATATTTGCCACGAACGCTGTCGGGAACATTCTTCGCAGCCTCTCCAATGACCTCAATGGCGCGTACAACTGCATGAAAAGTCTTTTTGTCGGTTGTAAACTCTTCATATGTGAGTCCCTCAACGAACTCCTCGGCGTCGTGCATGCCCTGAAGAATATCCTTCAGATAGAGATCGACGTTACGGGTCATAGACCAACGGTTCCGGAGAGGACGATTTCCCGCAACTCTTCACGCACATCCCGCTTCGGCACAAGGTCGACTTTCATCCCCAAGATTTCGCTGAGGTAGATCTCCGCCCCCACAAACTCCAGCAAGCTGATGGGACGAAGAACCTCTGCCAGCAAATCAAGATCGCTATCCGCTCCCTGGTCACCACGCACATATGAGCCGAAGATACCGGTAACTGCAACGCCGTACTTCTCCGCTAGAACGCCGGTATGCTGCCTCAGAATGGTCTTAATCTCTTCCAGTTGTTTCATTGCCCGGATTCGTCAAAGATTTTAGGATTTCTTCTAATTCTCATGTTTGTTGTCATTTGCCCTCTAAGCTGTGGACTATCGTCGTGACCATTTTTTCTATCTCCGGATGCGGTCATTCCTTCTCTTTTGCTCATAAATTGCCGGCCTGAGAACGCGTCCGACCGCCGCTGCTTGCTTTATAGCCGGCTTGACAAACACAAGGTCGCCGTTTTGTCCGCTAATTCCTATGATGAGATTGTTTTTGAGCAAAATCAGAAGTCTCCTAATTTCTTGCAGCTTCTATTTTCAAATCAGCTTCAACCATTTCTTCTACGAGGCTCTTCAATGACCGTGTGTAATTCCAGCCCAGTTCTCTTTTCGCTTTTGAGCTATCGCCAAGTAACACATCAACTTCAGAGATCAGACGTCAGAGGTCAGCTTGCTTGATTTGTCCGACTTCCGATTTCAAGATACGATAACCTCCACAGGAAGAGGCTGAGAGATTCCCAATGTTTTTGCAACATAAAGTTTCTCGATGCCGATAATCTTGCCCTCTTTGTTCTTCTTCAGAATAGTCCCCTCTCCCACTTCTTCACAGGAATCTTCCTGAGTTGGGTCGTCAAACCAAACATCCATGCTGTCAGTTTGACGATGATAGTGTAATCTCACTTTGTCCATATGACCTCTCCTTCCTTGACATTGTCTGTTGGATACGCCGTGATCAAAAACCCATCCGTGCCTTCGTGTCTGGCGACACTGCAAAACAATCGTTCGAATCTTTTGTAATATAGATAAACATCCGGATCAATTCTGCTCCTTCGAATTTCGTCCGGATCCTGAAGGGTTTTGGCTACGACCGCTTCTTTGCCCTTCATCACAGGATGCTTGACGGAAATAATGTATTCCCAGTATTCACGGGAACAAGCAACCTTGACACCCATCGGCGTTGTAATCTCAAAGATGTACGCCAATACACATCCTCTCTTTTGTATCCCGTATTGCAATGAACTTCCGGGACGACCAGAGCACGGAAAGGATTTCGATCCAGTCGATGGGCTTGGGTGCCTCTTCGGTAACCAAGGGAATGTCTGAGTTAGGCTGTGTCATTGCTTTCAGAGGTCAGAGGTCGGAAGTCAGTTTACCCGCCGAAGTCCGTCTTTCCGGACGCAGGCGGGAGATCAGAACATCCATAGTCATTGCTAAGGTGAAAGAGTGATTGGTGAATAGTGTCCGCCAGAGGCGGATCAGCCTTTGGCTGAATTGGTGAATAGTGATTGGTGATTAATGATGACTCCTTCTAAAGAATCCTAATCCCCTCGCGCTTGATATGCCTCACGAGCGTTTCCTCACCTTTGTTAAACTCGATCTCGCTCAAACAAACAACCTCAATAAGGGAATTCCGCTGCTGCACCTCGTGGAAAATGTCAAACCTTTCGTCAAACGGACTTCCATCTTTGAAGGATCCTAGAACAACTGCAACGTCGATGTCGCTATATCCTGCCGAAGTGCCGCGGGCATGGGAACCAAAGAGAAATGCCGCCTTAATATCGTGCTCCTTTTTCAATTCAAGGAGCAACGCACGAACGTCTTGAATTATGCGATCGCGTCCGAAATCCATTTGACCGATTCCTTTGTGAAAGCCAAAAACTCTTCTGATACTTGCCTCGTGATTCCTTTTGAGACGTCAGCGAGGTCTTCTTTGTACCGAGCGTTAAGATAAAACTGAGAAAGAAAGTCCAATTTGACAAGTTCATCCTCTTTGAATTCCATCTTCGCCAATTCTGCGAGGCGACGCAAATTGTGTATCGGCATCACTTCTTCGCCGCGAGATGTTATGACTGCTTTCAGAGCCTTTTCGACCGCCTGTTGACACATGAAGATTACATAGATATAACGTGCGGCGCCAAGCATCGCCTCGGCTGTTTGAAAGTCATACTCCACACGGTCAAGCCACTTCTTTACAGCTTCTGAAGGCATGTTGATGGCAAAAAGTGTTCGCCAGAGGCGCCTGCCTGCCGGACGAACCGCATCCGTTCGGTAGGCAGGCCTGCCTGCCGGACGAACCGCATCCGTTCGGTAGGCAGGCCTGCCCGCCAGCAAGAACAATAAGGCAGGCTCGCCTAAGTCGCTCCGTCGCTGAAGCTCTGGAGCGTAAGCGACCTTCGGACGTCGGCTTGCCCCGAATTCTTCGGGGCGAGCAGGCGGGGATCAGCCTTTGGCTGAATTGGTGATTGGTGATTAGTAGAACGTTTCTGTTTTCTGTTATCATTTTGTCATCTGAATCAGAGCAACAGTTATGGCTGAGATTTGCGTGTCAAAACTTTGTAAAGACCAGTAAAGTGATATGTGATACCTGTGATTTGCGTTGGATTCCACGCGCCCAAATTTGCATGAGACACAGGTACTCGCTTGGGTCTCCGATCCTCAGTTCGATTTCAAAGGAAACCTTTCCGGATGTTCGATAATCTCAGCTGTCAGATCGATGTCCAGATCGGGCCAATAAAAGTGACCTGGCGTCGATTCCTCCACATGGAAGATCTTGCTCACAGGTACATCCTGGAACCACGGAAAGTCGCGATACGACATAAACAACTCCCTCGTCCCAACGAGAAGCCAGACTCCGTGACCAGAAATGTTGGTAATCTCAACCGGTGAAATATTTTTTCCACGCACTCTTGAGTTCATCATAGTGTACCTCAATTAATTGTTCAATCTCCTTCAATTGGGAGCGAGAAAGATGATAATTCTTCGCCAGCTCAATATCAGGTTCCAACCAATACTTCGCTTCGCCATCGACACAGACCACATGAACATGTGTTCGCGCTTCCTCGCGCGAGAAAAAGAAAAATCGATATCCCCTTTCCCGAAAAAATCGTTGGACTCATCTATGGCTTCCCACACACAACGTCACCCTTTTTCAAGGAGCAGTTCAGCAAGATAGGAGTCGTCCTGGCCGGTAATACCTGTGATGAGAGCTTTCTTGGACATTGTAAAGAGTGAATCGTGAATGGTGATTGGTGAATGGTGAATGGTGAATAGGCAAAAGTGAAAATAAATGTAAAAGTAAAGAAATAAGGTAAAGGGCTCTGCGCGCGTTCAACAGTGAGCGAGCTTATTGTGGCTGCGTCTCTACCCTTTTAGTTTCATCTTGTCCAGCGACCCTTGAAGCAATTTCACATAATCGTTTTTGATTCTGACAAAAACTTCCCTTGAAGTCTGCTCATCGTACAAATGCACGGTCAAGTTCCTGTCGTCGAGCATCCGAAGGCAGATTGCTTCATCGTCCACAATGCCAAGCCGAAAAGCCTCCTTGAAGGAATCTCTCGGCGTTCTCACAATGAGGCCCTGACCTTCGAGATACACCTTCAGCAACTTCCAGAACAATTCAAAGCTGAATTCAAATCGCTGGATGGTTCCGTCAATTTCCAGCTCCGACTTCGCCTGTCGCGCCGCGTCCTCCAGGGCCGCCAGTGCCTTCATGAAGTCATTTGCGATCTGTTCAAGCCGCTTCATAGATCACGACTCCGTTCTGTAAGATTTCCTGTTGAAAATCTTCATTGAGTTTTCGGAAATCCAAGATATCAATCTTCAGAAGCGTTCGTATCCGCTCCTCAATCGGTGTGGAAAAAAAGGTGGAGCCGATCTCGGGAATTACTGCAATGTCGATGTCCGATCGATCGTTCCATTCTCCCCGGGCGCGAGAACCGAAGAGAATGATTCGTTGCGGCCTTGCGTCCTGCCTCACCGCATCAACGATCTGCCTCAACAGGTCGGTCGAGAGACCGGTCTGCACCAGCTGCTTGTCGTCAGCTGGCGGAACCTCGGAAGAGCGAGTTATATCGGAGTTAGGCTGTGTCATTGTTTTTTCAGAAATCACAGTTCAGAACATCCATAGTCATTGCTAAGGTGAAAGAGAAAAAAGAAAATTGCAAATGTGCGCCGTAGGCGCATGCGCCTTTGGCGCAGAAATAAAAAAGCAAAAAGAAAAAGGCAACGGTACGGGGAAGGCTGCATCTTGCGTCCTTTATCCGGCCAACGGATACTCGATTCGTTCCCCGGTAGCCTCATTAACGATCACGAGTAGTTTTTTCACGCTCTCTCCTCGTAATTGCTCGTTCGCGTTCAACAGTTCAACTCCATAAACAGTGCCATTAGAAGCCAAATCTACATTCAACTCGTCGCTTATGCGAATCGTCTCAATATCTCTCGCAACCTTCTCGTGAAACTGAATATACCCAATATTTTGTCGTGGGTCATAAGTGAGTTTCATTCCACTCTCCTCTTTCGTTAGAAATAGCGTGTCATACGTTGATTATGCAAGTAGAGATCAGAAGTCAGAAGTTGGCCTCTAACGTTTTGCAATTTGATCAAAGTGCGGTTTCATCACAGGGATCACTTCAGTAACTGTTTTCCAAACCCTCCGAAGATCGACACCGAAATATCCGTGAATCAGTTTGTCTCTCATTCCAGCAATATCTCTCCAAGGAATGTCGGGATGTTTTACTCTAAAATCCTCGGGAATATTCTTAACCGCTTCACCAATAACTTCTAATGCTCTAAAAACGGCGAAAATCGTTTTGTCATCGTTTGCGAAATCTTCATACGACATTTTGTCAACAAACTTTGAAGCTTTCTCCATTGCGTCAACAACATCATTGAGATAATCCCGAAGGTCTCTCGTCACGGATAAACGACCTCTCTCAAAATATGTTCGCCAATAAAAGGTTTTAGCACCGCCTTTTCCACAAGATCCACTTTCCTCCCGAGCAGCTCGCTGAGATGTCTTTCAACTTCAATAAACTTTAAAAGATCCATTTCAACGTCTCTATCGAATTCCACCAGAAGATCAAGGTCACTTGCCGAATCGGCTTTTCCGGTCACGACAGAGCCAAATATGCCTATTTTGATGATTCCATATTTTCGGCGAAACTCATTCCTGTTTTCCCTTAGAACTTCAATAATTTCTTCAAGATGTTTGTTGGTTTTCATGTTGTTCCTATGAGTTTGAGGCCGGCAATGCTGTCGTCGATCTAGAGTATTCCGGCAACAAAAGGCTGATGATGACGGATAGCACAGTCGCGGCGCCAGTAATGGAGGCGATCAGCTTGCGCGAGGACCAGAGAATCGACAGGATTTCGATCCAGTCGATGGGCTTGGGTGTTTCTTCGCTTGCTGGGCGAATGTCTGTGTTAGGCTGAGTCATTGCTTTTCAGAGGTCAGAGATCGGAGGTCAGTTTACCCGCCGAAGTCCGTCTTTCCGGACGCAGGCGGGAGATCAGTGTGTTCATCACCGGTAATATCCTTGAGAATTCGGTCAAGAGTCTTTTTCATCTCGGGAATCCGTTCCTTACACACAAGATATACTGTCTCGTGGTCTATATCGAAATAATGATGCGCAATAACATCCCTCATGCCCATGGCTTTTTTCCAGTCCACAATCGCATAGTCGGAAAATAAAATTCCCTTCGTCAGTTTATCGATATGCTTCAGCCCTTCTCCTGTCGCAATCAATTGCATGCATATACTATCAAGCTTTTCCAACCCTCTGTCATCTTTGACAAAATCGGAGCTGGATCGAATTGCCGCAAATCTTTTGAGAACCTGCTCCATCGAAGATATAAGATTTCTTAAGATGGAAGCGACCAGCTCTTTGTCATACATAGACTGCGTCTCGTTGAATTCTGACCCTCAACGATTCATTCATTCTCTCTCTGATCCTTACAACGTCAACCTTCTGGCCAAGAGATTCTTGAAAGAATTGCTTAATCCCAATGAGGTAGAATAAATCGGGTTTTTCGAGCTCAACAACAATGTCAATATCACTTTCTTCACT
Source organism: Ignavibacteriales bacterium (assembly GCA_031406095.1). Taxonomy (GTDB): domain Bacteria; phylum Bacteroidota; class Ignavibacteria; order UBA10030; family UBA10030; genus JANOGR01. The sequence goes on along the minus strand of JANOGR010000084.1, from coordinate 6,034 downwards.
TCCCTCGTCTCTTGCGTAGCTGCCAAACAGGCCTATTTTCTTAACCCCGTACTTAGTGCTTAGCTCGTCTTTATGTGCAGCGATGAAATGAAGAATTTCATCCTTCATGAGTATTCTTTCCATAAATCTCAGAACCTCCATCCGTGTGATAACGTTAATGAAGACGATGAGCGAGACGACGCGTGTCCCTTGATCGCTGCTCCGACCGTGGCAATGAGCCTGTGCGAGGACCAGAGGACGGAGAGAATTTCGATCCAGTCGATGGGCTTGGGTGTTTCTTCGCTTGCTTGGTGAATGTCTGTGTTAAGCTGAGTCATTGCTTTTCAGAGGTCAGAGATCGGCGGTCAGAGATCAGAAAGGCGCCGGGGGTTCTCATCATTCCTCCAAGCATCTTTCCAACTTCGTGACATAATCCGGTCAGTTCTTTGTGCTTCTCCTGTTCAACGTAGCCGCAATCTCTTGCAAAATCTAATGAGGAATCCGTTTCGCTGTTCTCCCCGTCACAGTCCGTGAGCTTGCTCATGAAATGAGCCTCATATCGGCGTTTGGCCCATGCTTCTCTGAGGTTCAAACAGACAGAACGCGATGAGCGTCGAATTTGCCCCGTGAGTGCAAATCGCTCCTCTGTAGGAAACATTTTGCTCGCATGGAATATCTCCATCGATAGAGCGTAGGCCTTCTTGTAAACATCAAGATCTTTTGCCGAATTGAGTCTCATTTTAGAGTCAACGAGAAATCAGATGTCAGAGATCAGAAGCCAGCGGTGTGATTCTGGTGATCGTCAGACGCTTTCTGACTTCTGACATCCGATTTCTGACCTCCGGTTTCTGACTTCTGAATGCTTTTTTCGACATCTCGTGCGCTATGCTAAGGTGAAAGAGAAAAAAGAAAATTATCCCAAAGGGATCACTTTGTGACAAACGGAAATGAAACAGCAAAAAGAAAAAAGCAACGGCGGAGCGAATACTGCCTCCTGCTACGATTTCTCTGGACTTCGACACGGAAACCTATCATCAACTAACGCCGACATACGATGAAATGACCCTTACGTACTTCTGCAGCGTATCAAGTTTTCCCAAATGCTGAACAACGCGTTTATCATCAACCTGCCAATAACGATGAACAAGAAGGTTTCTCAGTCCTGCGAGGTCGCCCAATCTCTTCGCCAGGGAAGCGGATATCACTTTATGGACACACAAGACCTGAAAGCAACTCGCGTACGACTCCGGTACTTCGGAAAAAAGCTTTGCCGACAGATGCTGACAAATATCGATGCAGGCCTCCGCGACCACAACAAAGAGATACTTGATACTATTGAGTTTCTCCGGCGAACTCAGGATCGCACGCTTCGACAAGGCACGATACCGTTTGAGTTGGGAGTTTGCCTTTACGATTTCTGCAATAAGGCTTATGACCTTTTCCTTGTTTACGGGCATTAGGTCAACATGTCATTGATGGCCTGCAGACGTTTTGGTTGAATGTCAAAATATCTGCTCCACGAAGCCGTGATAAAATTAATCCTTGCGTCGTCCTCCCTGTTCAGTATGACCCTTCCTTTCGAAATGCTGTAAATCAGATGATCCGGGGCGTTATTGAGGACGATAACATCGACGTGGCACCGAAGTAGCGTCTGTAATTCATCGGAGATTGCGAGCGAATACGTGAAGCCGTCTGAAATCGCGTCGTTCACGTAGAGGCCAACGTCAACGTCCCGGAATGTCTTAGAATCAACAATCGAACCAAACAGGTACGCAAAAACAACCTCCCGATGCTCTGAAAGGTACCGGCTTACTTTCTGGATGACTTCTTGTTTTGTTGGTCTCATCTACCTTTTACTGTGTGAGGTGGCGCAAAATAAAATACAAAACAATTGCTCGTTGTTCCAGAGCATCGAAAGAATCTCGATCCAATCTATGGGCTTGGGTGTTTCTTCGCTTGCTTGGTGAATGTCGGTGTTAGGCTGAGTCATTGCTTTTCAGAGGTCAGAGGTCGGAAGTCAGTTTACCCGCCGAAGTCCGTCTTTCCGGACGCAGGCGGGAGATCAGAACATCCATAGTTATTGCCAAGGTGAAAGAGAAAAAAACAAACTGAAAATGTGCGCCGTAGGCGCATGCGCCTTTGGCGCAGAAATGAAAAAGCAAAAAGAAAAACGAAAATACTCTTGGACATTGTAAAAAGTGATTAGTGATTGGTGATTGGTGATTGGTGAATAGTTTTATTTATCACCATATTTTCACTTTGAAACTTGAATAAGTGCAACAGTTTAGCTGCAAGACTTGCAAGAATGGTTCATTGACCCTATCACATTCTTTGCATCCCTCCCTCGGGTCCGATTTTCCCTCATTTCGATTGCTGAAGATATCGCATAACGTGCCGAACGAACTCTCGAAAGCTCGGCAGCTCATGGTTCAACACATGTTCCACAACGTGCAAATCGATTTCCAGATATTCATGAACCAAGATATTTCGGAATCCTGCCATAGCTTTGAACTTCTGAGCAAAAGCTGTGGGTAACACGCCATGTACACCAAGTTTTTCGATCAACCCCGTATAGTCATCCCAGTCGTTTTTCAGGTCTGCAGCAAGGAGATGTGCTCCAACGTCAAACACCGCCTGCATTATTACCTCGAGCCCACGTTCAATGCTCCATCGCGTCTCGATTGAGAGTTCAAGCTCGCTCGCCGTCAGCGTGTGACGCTTTTCAAGGACACCCAACGCTTGTTCAATTTGTTCGAGTTTCTTCGAGATAAGTTCTCTGTCAATCATGACCGAGGTACCGTTGCTTAAGATAGTGTTCTTTGATTCGCCGCAAGGGTGCCGTATCAAGATACCTATCCATCAACTGCTTTTCCATACGGACCCTGTCATACCCAGGGTCGCTATAAATCAGCTTCCCTTTTCTCAGAATCTCTTTACAAAGAAGAGGAGAAGCTTCGTGCAGAAGAACGACGTCGATCTCATTCTTGCCGAGGAGCTGCATGAATTCGCTCGTGACAGTCGCACGGTACCCAAACGCGCTCATCTCCCCCGCCCGAACGGCATGGTCGGGCGGGCCCCGCCGAACAAGAAGAGCTATGTCAAGGTCGCGAGGACGATCCCGCACAAGCGAAGAGCCGAAGAGATAGACTGCCAGAATCTCGTTTCGCGTGTGCGCGAATGTCTGAATCTTGTATGTGATGGTTTCCAGATCTTTCAAGTCAGTCATCAGTTTTGAGCAATCAGTTTTCAAAAGTTAATGGGTGAACGGTTGAATAGTGAAAATGTCGATAAAAACTGTGTTCGTCAGAGATTTTAGGATTTCTTCTGATTCTCTTATTTGTTGTCAGTTGCCCTCTAAGCCGTGGGCAATCGTCGTGACCATTTTTTCCATCTCCGGTATGCAGTCGTTACACACATACAAGAGAAATCAGAGATCAGACGTCCGACTTCTGATTTCGGAACTCTTGGAGTAACAATGGTCAAAATACCATAACCGTTGTCCCCTTTAAGGCGCCGTGGGAGTCTTTGCCTGTAAGGTTACGCTCATCTCCCCAGGGCGAATTAAGTGACGAACCGACGCATTCAGAAATTCAACGCTGACAGGTTCTTTATCCTCTCCATAACTCACAATGACCCCGCCCGACTCTTCAATGGCGTCAACCGGGGGATCATCACGCAGTGTAAGAAGCAGAACATCGGCATCTGAGTCATATTGTATTTTCATTTTTTTTGCTCCTTCCAATATTTTTCTACTTTGCTGGTCCAATAAACAGTGATAATCTTCGATTCTCCGTTCTCCTCGGAAAATAGTACGCGCATCAACCCGTTTCGAATTTTCGCCTGTGCTACCTGAACGTTCAGATCACCAGGCACAACTTGTCCCGGGTTTCTTAAGATTTCCTCGACTTCCTCTTTGGTGATATCAATCTTCTATTCCCATTCTTTCTGACGAATTTGCGCATGTTGAGTCCAGGTAATTTTGATCATCTTGCAATGAACTTGAAAAAGTTTCTATGACCAGCTATCCCCATAGCCTCACTTGCCTCGATGTAGTTCGCTCCTACAGAACCGGAGGCCCTTACCACCTGCTTGGACATTTCGTGTGCTTAGAAATGGAACTCATGGTGAATAGTGATTGGTGAATTAGTGAATAGATAATTCCGTCAACGAGCAAATTGAAAAATCATGCCTCGTCGCAACAACTCTTCGGGAGCATGAAGACCCGGGATATCCCGATCCCAGAATTCATTCAGCGCTCCAAAAAGACGATCGACATTGTTCTCCGTGGTTTCATAGAACAGGTCAATATCTCCGGTCAGTCGCGCGTGGCCATAGTAAATGACCGCTTCCCCGCCAACAATCAAATAACGGACACGATGCTTCGCAAGGAGAAATAGAAATTCCTCTATGTCCGCCGAGAAATACGATTGTCCCTTCAATGTTTCCTTCTACGAATGTCCGGAGCCTTGTTTCCATAAAACCGCGCTTTCAGTTCCTTCGCAACTCTTTGCCGTTCTTCGGGACTCATTTTGAGTTGCTGCGCGATGTCCCATTTTTCAGCTTCCTGGAAGCTTTTGGCTTTATGCATCACCCTTTTCATCAATTCGCTCCTTTTTCGCAAAAGCGCCCGTGAAGAGTGTCCGCCAGAGGCGCCTGCCTGCCGGACGAACCGCATCCGTTCGGTAGGCAGGCCTGGCCGCCGGCAAGAACAGAATTCTCCTAGTTTCTTGCAGCTTCGATTTTCAAATCAGCTTCAACCATTTCCTCCACGAGGCTCTTAAACGAGCGTGTGTAGTTCCACCCCAGTTCTTTTTTTGCTTTCGAGCTATCACCCAACAAAAGGTCCACTTCAGCCGGCCGGAAAAAGCGCTGGTCAATTGTTACATAGTCTCTGTAATTCAATCCAACGTGCGAAAAAGCGATTTCGCAGAACTCTCCAACAGAATGAGTCTCTCCAGAGCTTATGACATAGTCGTCCGGGTCTTTCTGTTGCAGCATCATCCACATAGCCTTTACATAATCTTGCGCGTGACCCCAATCTCTACGAGCATCGAGGTTTCCCAGGGCCAGTTTCTTTTCCTTGCCGGTTTTTATCAAGGCGACATGGTGCGATATTTTCCTGGTCACAAATTCAAACCCTCTTCTCGGAGATTCGTGATTATAGAGAATCCCTGAAGCAGCAAAAAGATTATAGGCCTCGCGGTAGTTTCGTGTGAGCTCAAACCCGGCCACTTTCGATATGCCATAGGACGACCTGGGGTGAAATTTCGTTTTCTCAGTTTGTGGAACTTCTTCGACTTTACCGAACATCTCGCTTGAGGCCGCGAAGTAGAATCGACAATCAGGCACAACTTCCTTCACTGCCGACAGCATGTAATGCGTACCGTTAATGTTCGAATGAAAGGTTGAAAACTCATCTTCAAACGAATAACTGACGAAACTTTGCGCTGCCAGGTGATAGCACTCGTCGGGTTTGATTTCTCTCACAACGTTGAACAGGCTCGGGTAGCTCTCTAAAGACGCCGAATGCAGTTTGACATCATTGAGCAAGTGCTTAATCCTCCACATCCTGTGGGCGGAATCTTCAATCGCCACCCGGCGGACAATTCCGTGCACTTCGTATCCTTTTTGAAGGAGGAATTCGGTGAGGTAGGAGCCGTCTTGCCCGGTTATTCCTGTTATGAGAGCTTTTTTGGACATCTAAATAACCTCTTCCAAAATTGATTCAACTTTTTTAAGCGAACCCTGTACAGAAGAAATCAGTTTACCCGCCGAAGTCCGTCTTTCAGGACGCAGGCGGGAGATCAGTTTACCCGCCGAAGTCCGTCTTTCCGGACGCAGGCGGGAGATCAGTTTACCCGCCGAAGTCCCGTCTTTCCGGACGCAGGCGGGAGATCAGTTTACCCGCCGAAGTCCGTCTTTCAGGACGCAGGCGGGAGGTCAGCTGGCTTAATCTCTCCGACTTTTGCAGCTCCAGCTAGTGCATCTCAGAAAGCTCAACGCGTGAAGAGACCGACTTCCACCATGCAGATAATTTACTATCCTCAACAGATTG
>JANOGR010000068.1:0-4266 GCA_031406095.1 Ignavibacteriales bacterium | reverse complement strand
CGTGACAGTGTCCTTGCCGTAATTGAAGCGCACCCGGTCTAAGGTGATTTCGCCTTTCGACACCTTGAGCGGCCGGGCTTCGGGGGCATCGGTGATGGTGCGGTCGCGGGCGATGGTTTCGATGCCGTCCTGGATGACGCCGACATTCTCGAAAAGCCCCGCCACAAAGATGGCGGGCAGGTCGGCGAAGGCGGGCCTGTCCACGGAAGTCCAATTTCTTATCTGAAGGTCCTACGATGATCGGAACAACAGTCTCACACTATCGGATTATCGAGAAATTGGGCGAAGGGGGGATGGGTGTTGTCTACAAAGCTCAAGATACTACCCTCGACCGACTCGTCGCGCTGAAATTCCTTCCCCCACATGTATCTTCGTCCAGTGAGGACAAAGCTCGTTTCTTTCAGGAAGCCAAAGCCGCCGCTTCCCTCGCCCATCCCAACATCTGCACGATTCACGGCGTGGAAGAACACGACGAAAAAGCTTTTATCGTCATGGAATTTGTCGAAGGCAAGACGCTGAAGGATATAAAGGATGGCGTCACTCTTAAACAAGCGATCGACATCGGACTCCAACTTGCGGACGGACTCGCCGCAGCGCATGAAAAAGGCATCGTGCACAGAGATATCAAGCCTGAGAACATCATGATACGTAAAGACGGGCGGGTGCAGGTCATGGATTTTGGACTTGCAAAGTTGAAAGGAGCTTCCCGCCTGACAAAAGAAGGCAGCACGGTCGGCACTGCGGGCTATATGTCACCCGAACAGGTGCAAGGACAAGAAACGGATCACAGAACAGATATTTTCTCGCTTGGGGTTGTGCTGTATGAGCTCATTGCCGGACAGTCTCCCTTCAAAGCTGCGCACGAAACTGCAATTGCATACGAGATCGTGAATGTAGACCCGGACCCCATCTCGGCAATCAAACCGGAGATCGACCCGCAGCTGGATGCGATCGTATTGGATTGCCTGGAAAAAGACCCAAAAGAACGATGTCAATCCGCTGCCGAGGTGGCGAGAGATTTGCGAAGGTTCAAGCGCGAGTCCAGCCGTGTGCGCGCGAGCCGTGTGACCTCGGCACGCCCGGTTTACAAGTCAGGAACAATGGGACCTGCTGAACTTGAAACAACGTTGAAACGACCGCTTCCGCGCCGCGAACTGATTGCCTGGGCTCTCGCCGGAGTTTTTCTAATTGCCACCGTAGCGTTTGCACTGTTCTCGTTGCGCGAAACAGAAGTGCCCGTAACCCGCGCTTCTCTTCTCCCTCCGGAGAAAACTACGTTCAGTACTCTGGACGGAGGACACATTGCCCTCTCTCCCAATGGTAAATTGCTCGCGTTCGTTGCGCGGGATTCTGCGGGCAAATCGAATCTCTGGGTTCGGCCGATGAATGCGCTTTCAGGTCAACTCCTCAACGGAACCGAAGGCGCGGATTATCCCTTTTGGTCGTCCGACAGCCGCTTCATCGGATTTTTTGCCGGAAATAAGCTCAGAAAGATTGAGGCGTCCGGCGGTCCGCCTCAAACAATTTGCGATGCGCCAAACGGTCGAGGTGGAACGTGGAATCGCGATGGCGTCATTGTCTTAGCAGCGGCAGCAAATGCCCCATTATCTCGAGTCTCAGCAGCAGGCGGATCGCCAACAACTATTACCAAGCTCGATAGCTCGCGTAACGAAAACTCCCATCGCTGGCCCCATTTCCTTCCTGATGACAAGCATTTCCTGTATGTTACCCAAACATCCTCTGCGGGATCAGCTGAGGGAGATATCATCTATGTCGGTTCGCTCGACACCACAGAAAATAAAATCCTACTTCATGCCAGCTCGAACATGGCATATGCCGCAGGTCATGTGCTTTTCATCCGTGAACAGTCGCTCATGGCGCAGCCGTTCGACGTGAAGAGTCTCGCTTTCGCTGGCGATGCGTTCCCTGTCGCCGAACAGGTTCACTACGATGCAAGTCGCAGTAAAGCGATTTTTACGGTTTCGGAGAATGGAATTCTCGCGTATCAAACCGGCGGTTCGGTCGGAAACTCACAGCTCATCTGGTATGACCGCAGCGGCAAAGAACTTGAACGGATTGACAAGCCCGGGAATTTTGGCACTTTCAAGCTTTCACCGAACGGCAAAAATATTGCAATTGAGATTTTCGATAGTAAGTCTCGAAATAATGATATCTGGCTCTATGATATAGCGCGAAAGGTTCCAACACGTTTCACATTCGACCCTGCAGTCGATCGCTTTCCCGTTTGGTCGCCCGATGGGAGCCGTATTGTGTTTTCTTCGAATCGAAAGGGAACGTACAATCTTTACCAACGCGCTTCAAGCGGCGCGGGAAGCGAAGAGTTGTTGTTTGAGTCGAACCTCGCTAAAATCCCGAATGATTGGTCTTTAGATGGTCGCTTCCTTCTTTACAATACGTTTGGGGACCCAAAGACAGCACAGGATTTGTGGGTCTTACCTCTCGCAGGACCCGCCCGACCGACAGACGTCAGTCAGGCGGGCGGGGATCGCAAGCCTATTCTTTTCTTACAAACAGAGTTTATTGAAGCTCGCCCGGCAATGTCCCCGGATGGAAAGTGGATTGCGTATCACTCGAATGAATCGGGGACGAATCAAGTCTATGTTCGCCCGTTTCCCGGGCCTGGAGGCAAGTATCAGGTTTCGTCGACATCGGGATCGCGTCCTCGGTGGAAAAGGGACGGAAAGGAATTGTATTATTTAGGCGCTGACAACAAATTAATGGCGGCGGAAGTGAAGTCGACCGGGCAAACGTTCGTTGTCGGCGCGGTTCGGCCGCTCTTTGGGGCTCAACCGGTTCTGGGATTCACCAATTCGTACGAGGTCACAGCGGACGGCAAGCGCTTTCTGGTGAACACCGTCGTTGGAGAGTTTTCTTCATCACCCATCACGCTTGTGGTCAACTGGGATGCGGAGGTGAAGAAGAAGTGATCCGCCCAAAAGACGGCGGACAAGTCGGCCAAAACTATCTCCCATTATCCCGCTTCTTGGGATTCCGCCTCTGAGCGGGATTCCAGAAAGCGGAACAGAATCCACTCCAGTCATTGCCCAAGGAGCCTGCCCCCACACTTTTGTTTCATGTCTAGTTCATTCGTTCCTCGATTTCGATCCAATTGAAACACATCTGCTTTCTTCTTACCTTTATCTAACGTAGTTGATACAAGGTTACACCACCTGACCTAAAATCTTACCAAAATCTAACCTTGAACGATGATTTTGGAGATTTTGAAAAGCAAGCAACAAAAGAAATCTTCGAAAACAGTTTAATTTCAACGACCCCGTAGCTCCCCGTCAGAAAACGACGGGGCAGGCAATCCCGACGTTGTCGGGACAAGTTGGATAGAGCATCAAATCTACCGTCAAAAATCGCCCGGCGAAAGGTCGGGCGATTTTGTTTTTAATAGCTAAGTAGTCACCTCGGTCCAAAAATGAGTACCCCAATCGTTCCGACATCCCACCACGATTGGTTCTGGTTAAAACCCGCCCAAATGTGCTGGTTCTTTCTGTAGTTCAATCCATCGTTGTCGTTCATGGCGACATCGAACCCAAGTTTATATCCAGGCTTTGCGATTATCTTAAGTGTTGCGAGAGGGAAGCGACATATTATTGAATATCCATTGGGCCCCCTGTTGTAGTACGTTTCTGCACCGGGGGCAAGATTGGGCTTGGGGAGTAATGGTCCGCCTGCCCCCCCGCCTTTCCAAACGTTTGCACCGAAATCCGCAACGCGATATTCTGCCATAGAAAGCTGGCGGTACAAGCCCGGCGATGGGGGATCGGCTCCCTGGTCGGACGTTGTCCGTGTGTCTAGGATGACTTCCATGCAATCGGTGTCCCAGGGATAACTCATTCTTGGAAAATCCCAATGGTTCACCAAGGAGTCGTCCTTCACCTCAGCACCGATGTAAAGATACGCGTCGTCATACATGGCGTACACGTGAGCCGAGAGATCTGACGGTCCATTCCACGGTTGGTTTCCCATCAATAGTCTGCAAATTTGATTCGGGTCGTCAATGGTAACAGGATTGTTCCTGTTCCAGCCTTTCCAGCTGCCGTCAAGTGAAGGACTTTGTTTTGCGAAGTGCGCTCTGGAGGCGTAGAAATCACGTTCGATTTCATAGTTGAATGCACCGTTTTGGACTTTTGCGCGGATGGCGTAGAGTTGATTTTTCGGGTTATAGTCAGTAAGCCGTATAGGGAATGTCACGCGCTCGGTAGCGTCAGCGGAGAGCGTAATGGACTTCTGGAG
>JANOGR010000011.1:0-3737 GCA_031406095.1 Ignavibacteriales bacterium | reverse complement strand
ACATACACGGAGGAGGCGGTGAGGTGAAAGTTGACGTGCTGCACGATCAATTCCAGCATATCGTCGAGAATTCCCTGGATGGTATCATGATCATCCAGGAAGAACACCCCGTCTATGTAAACTCCGCCGCTCTCAAGATGTTTGGTTACGGGTCGTTCGACCACATCCGGGGTGTGAAGTTTGTCGACCTCATGGCTCCTGCCAGTCGGCTTTTTGTCGTGTCCGACCCGGGGATTCGTCAGGTAGGGAGCGACCTCATGAAGGGCGAAGAACAGCGCGCTCTGGCGAAGGACGGACAGCTCTTCGACGTGGAAGTGAATTCGCGGATCGTCGAATGGAACGGCCGGTCGGCCGTGTTTGCGTCGTTTCGGGATATCACTGAGCGGAAGAAAATGGAGCGGGAGCAGGCGCGGTGGCTGTGGGAGCAAGAGACCCTCGCAACCATCGACCACCAACTGGTTTCCACGGTGGATTTACAAAAAGTTTTGGAAGCGATCTCTCACCACGCAAAGACTTTGACGCACGCAGATTTTGTTGGCGTTATTCAATTTGATTTTCAGGCGAACAGCTACACCTGGAGGGCGATGAAAGGGAATCTCGCCCCTTTTTCCTCAGAGGTATTCCCCATTTTGGATGTCCATCACCAGCTTCTGGGGAACGAGACAGTGATTTCCGGTGTCCAAGTGAACATATCGTTCCTTCGCCATGCGGAGAAGTTTCCCCGCCTGGCGAAAGAACAATTGCAATCCGCAGGCATCTTCCCACTTGATGTCGATGGCAAGCGGGAGGGTGTGCTGGTGGTCGGTTTTCGTTCCGGGCACCAGTTCTCCAAGCGTGATATGCGATACCTCAACTCGTTAGCAAAAAAATCCTCCATCGCCATCGCGAACGCCAAGCTCTACGAAAACCTCATCGAACAGGAAAAAGAGCTGGCACGGCTCTCGAGCGCGAGGGTTCACGACCAGGAAGAGGAACGGAGGAGGATTGCCCGTGAAATACACGATGGCCTCGGGCAGATGCTCACGGCCATCAAGTTTAACCTGGAGATTCTTGAAGACTCGATTCAATCACCGGCAGAATTCAAGCGGATCGAAGACATGAAAGAATTGCTCGACCGCGTCATGATAGAGGCGCGGGAGATTTCGTACGACCTGATGCCGTCGGTGCTTGAGGATTTTGGCCTTGCCCCCGCCCTCCAGTTGTTGTGCGAGCGCATCGCGGACCGAAACAACCTGAAAATCCTGTTTCATGCCCAGGGAGTGACAGAACGGCTTGCGCCAAAGATTGAAATCGGTTTGTACAGAATTGCCCAGGAAGCGCTGAACAATGTCACGAAACATGCACAGGCCTCCGAATTGAACGTCCAGATCGTCCGACACAAGACCGGGATTCGGTTGACGGTCGAGGATAATGGAATCGGGATGAAAACGAAAGCCCGAACCCCGCAAGCTGACCGGCCGGACGGCATGGGACTCGTCGGCATGCGTCAACGTGCGATTTCGTTCAACGGCGGTTTTACGATCGATTCCTCACCGGGAAAAGGGACGATGATCAACGTTGAGATACCTTTGGAGAGCGAAAAAGATGGAAAAGATCCGAATCCTTCTGGCCGATGACCACGCGCTTGTGCGAAGCGGGTTGATCCGTCTGCTGGAGCCCAACAAAGACATTCTTGTTGTTGGAGAGGCTGAGGACGGCGAGGAAACAATCCGGAAAACGAAGGAACTCAAGCCGGACGTCGTCGTCATCGATCTCTCGATGCCGAAAATCAACGGGATTGAAGCTGCGAAGATCATACGGAAGGATTGTCCAGAATCGCGTGTTCTCGTTTTGACGATGCATGAAAATGAGGAGTATGTGTATCAGATTTTCCGGTCGGGGGCAAACGGCTATATTTTAAAAAATGCGAACCGGAATGAAATCACGACGGCCATCCGCGCCGTTGCCAAAGGAGAGCGTTTTTTTAGCCCTCGTGTCTCAGAAATTATGGTTGAAGGGTACCTCCGAAAAGCAGAAGAACGGGAGAAAGCAACCGATTCCTCTGACATCGAGCTGACCACCCGGGAGAGGGAGGTTCTCTCGCTCATCGCAGAAGGGTTCAACAATCAGCAAATCGCCGACAAGCTGTTCATCAGTCCGCGCACAGTCGACACTCACCGCACCAATATCATGCAAAAACTCGACATCCACGACTCAGCCAATCTCGTTAAGTACGCGCTCGAACACGGGTTTGGCGAGAAACGGACTCCGACAAGCTAACCCAAGCTCCATAGGTGAGACGCGCTGAGCGCAGCCATTTTGTTTATTCTCAGGGCGAAGTCGAAGCGCGCACCTGGCAGTCTTCCCTGCCCGCCCTTGCGCAAGCCAACGCGGAGGCTGGCCGGGGACTCCGTTCGCACAAAACGCTCACTGCCTGCCCGCCATCAAAGTACTATAAAGGCAGGCGGGCGCTCAGACTGTGACTGTTTTTATTAAAGAAAAAAAGAGCCCCAAGAATCGTGGCTCTTTCTTTTTTTTCATCCCCTGAGGTCTCTTTCATCTCAAAATCGCGTGGCTTGGGTCACGTTTCACGGCCTTTTATCTCCCCCCAAGTTGTTCCAAAATGATACGTTTCCAGTTCGCTTTGTGACCTCATTCCTCAAGGCTCATTCCCGCATCGTGTTTTCAACACAAAACCCTCTGGGCGCGCTGCATTCATCCCGACGGGTCTAGCGACCCCTCGGGTCGTAGACCAACGTTCCGCTCAACCAGCTGTAGGCGCACTGTCTCAGTTTGTCTAAGGTAAAAACCGTAGACCAAAAATACGGTTCTTGGTCGATTCATCCTTCCGTGTGTTTCGATAGATTTTCCACTGCAAATCAGGCAAAACCGTACCGCATCCTATACAATTCCAAGGAGGGATTTTTTATGGAGCGCATTACAGTCCTCATCGCAGACGACCATAGCGATTTTCGCAAGGTCGTCCACGAGTATCTCGAACGCCTGCCGAATGTTTCTGTGGTGGGCGAAGCATCAGACGGCAGGGAGGTAGTGGAGAGTGTTGAGAAACTCCGCCCCGACATCGTCCTCATGGATATCGCCATGCCGTTTCAAAGCGGCCTGGAGGCCACTCGCATCATCAAGCAGAGATGGCCGTCGACTAAAGTTCTGATTGCAACGATACACGATAACCCCGTGTACCGCATGCAAGCTCAGGAAGCAAAGGCCGACGGGTTCATCCTGAAGTCATTGATGAAGCCGAGCCTCGAGGCGACCTTCGGCGTGCCCGTGCGTGGCGTTTCAAGTCGCCAAGCAGTTAAGTCGGACCTGTAACTGGGGATTCTCAATTCAACGGAGGTAGTATGGAAAACACAATCAAAGTACTCCTTGCCGACGACCATGAAGTCTTTCGGCGTTCATTAGCGGAGTTCCTGAACGTCCGGGAGAGCATAGAAGTCGTCGCGCAAGTCTCGAACGGAAACGATGCGGTGGATCAGGCCTCACAATTTGAACCGGACCTGGTGCTGCTGGATTTGAACATGCCGGGACGAAACGGTTTCGAGGCGTCGAAAGCCATCAAGCATCGTCGCCCGCAAACGAAGGTCTACATCGTTTCGGCCAATGAAGGCGATTTGTATCTAGCGATGGCAATGCTCAACAAGGCCGACGGCTACATTCCCAAGTCGACGCTGAAACGGGATATTGTCACGTTGCTCGATGGATTACTTTCTGCTCGGATGGCAACATCATATGCAGCG
>JANOGR010000393.1:0-16062 GCA_031406095.1 Ignavibacteriales bacterium | reverse complement strand
CTTTACGAAGGAGGATTTTGCCGTTGGGCAAACGATAAGCAATCTCTCCATCAGTTACCTCTCGGCAGTGAGCATCAGGGTGTCTTTGGATTTCATGCCGAGATTATAGAACGCTGTTTGAATTCGAAGCGCCGTTGAAATTGAAAGTAAGCCTCTTCGGAAAAGGAACTTCGTCGCAGGGATGCCAACATACATGTATCGGACATCGAAATTGGAAAAGCCAGCGTCGTACGCAATTCTCCTCAAACCCTCCATAGTGAACGGGCGTATGTGAGTGTAATCGACATAAAATTCAAAACCTATGGATTCAATGTTGGGAGTAACAATGACGAGGCGGCCGCCGGGTTTGAGTACCCTGCGACATTCCTGCAACAGAAACAGAGGACGCTGGACATGCTCAATCACATGCTGGCAATCGATGGAAGAGATGCTCTGATCGTCGAACGCCAAGCCCTGCTCAATATCCATCTGTACGACGGTAAAACCTTTGGCCCGGGCTATTCTCAGTGCTTCAAAGTCGTTGTCAATACCTATTTTCTGCTCCCATCCAAACTGGGTATGATGACCCACGCTACAGCCAATTTCCAGCACCGGCCCTTCCGCGTCAGCGTGAAATCGTTCGAAATGAAGTCTCTCCGCAAAATATGAGGGTCGTTCCGAAAACTCCTTGATGTAACTTTTCATTGGGGAACTTGGAAAGATTGCTGAATAAATCGCTGCTTAAACCGTGTTGCCCCGTTGGCCACGTCCGTAGTCATCGTTCTCAAGATCTTTCCCGTATCAGAGATGGATAACTTCGTCAGATGCCGAAAGGCGACCATTGAAAGAACTGCCGAGAGCCCGTAGGAGACAGACGAAGCAATTGCGGCGCCTTTGATTCCATGCGTTGGGATTAGAATGATGTCGAGGGTGATCGTGAGAAACAGAGAAACAAACGCAATCCAAGTATTCAGGCCAGGATGCCCCATTCCAGTCATGTAGGTCGCCAGAACGTTATTTAGGGAAAAGAGGATTATTCCAGGAAGAAGGAGAAAGAACGGGCCTACCGAGTCTGCGAACTCGTTTCCAAAAAGCGTTGTGATCAACCATGGTCCAAACGTGTAACCGAAGAGGCCTCCAATCAGAGAGAGCAACAAAGCGGCAAACGAAGCTTTCACAGCAATTTCTTTCGACTGCAGATGCTGGGCAGCTATGGTGGGTAAGAGGACTGAAGCCATCGAAGCGGAAAGGAGCCACAAGATCTCTCCTAGGTTCGAGGCGAGTATGTAGAGTCCAACGGCGGTAGTGCCCAGAAAATAATTTATGAAGAAGGCATCCAATCTATAATTGGAGAATTGCGCGAGATTGCCAAGATGGATCGTCAATGAAAATGCCCCGATTGACCTATAATCCTTCAAGCCGAGCGAAGTCACCTTTTCTGTTCTCAGGGAACGTGCAATGATAATAAGAAGGATGAAGAATGAGACCAGATGGCTTGCCGCGAAAAGCGTGATTGCGTATTCAACGTCAAGGCGATTCAGGAAATACAACACCGTAAGGCTGAACGCCAGGAAACCCTGACTCAGGAGCAAGACATAATTATTCTGCTTGATTTTGTTTTCGCCGAGGAGGATTCCCTGCGCAAACAGATTAAAAAACACAATGGGCATGATGACAAAGGATGCAACCATTGCTGATGTCAGTTTGTCTGTTGGAAAAACATATCCGGCCAGGCCCCAATGGTAAGCAGCGTACAGCAAGCCGAAACTCACGCAGCCCAGGACAAGCGCAAATAGCGTTGAGCTAGTTATGAGATGTGAGACCGCATATCTCTTTTGAGCAACAAAAAAAGTATTCGCCGCGGGGATCCCCAGATTCAAAAGCGCCGTCATGGTGAGGATAATGAGAACGAGTAGATTGTATTCTCCGCGGCCTTCGGGTCCAAGAGCCCTCGCCGTGATGACAGCAATAATGAGGCCAACCACGAATTTCAGGATAAAATTCGTACCGAGCGTGTGAAGATAATGCCGGCTCAGAACCCCCATGACCGATTTCGCCCTTTCTTCATAAATATTTGCACAAAATTTCCTCGATCCGGTCTACCCTCGCGCCCCAGCTGTTTTGGGCGGCGATTTTCTTTCTCAGTTCAATTTGGCGCCGTTGGTTCATTCTGAGAGCCTTCTGGATCCCTTCAAGAACTTCTCTGTGGCTTGAAGCATTGATAACAACATCTTTCCCGAAGTTACGCGGTCCGACGGTCGAAACTACTGGTTTTCCAGCGGCAAGATACTCAAAGAACTTCAGTGGCGCAGAATAGTAAGTGGAAACCGTATTCTGAACATACGGCAGGAGGCACACGTCGAATGAATTGATATACTTCGGCAGTTCCTGAATGGGTCTTGCGCCGGTAAAGACAATGTTCGCACGTCGACTCAACTCGTCCACGCGGTCATAGAACCTTTTCGAACTTTCCGCTACCGGCCCAACAAACACGAATGTCCATCCGGGCTTTTGCATGGAGAGGTAGTCAACGAGGTTCAGATCGATCATTTCTCTGATAACACCGGAATAACCGATCAGGGGTTTCTTCGCCGGAATATCCGTCGGAGGCCTAGCCTTGGCAAGGGCCTTCTCAAACGACGTGAAGTCTACTCCGTGGTAAATCGTATAGACATGCGGATGGAGTTTGGATTTTTCTTCTGAAAGCTTGTCAGAAACCGTTAAAACAACATCGACCTTTTCAATAAGCCGACGTTCAAGGCTTTCTACGGTCTTCTGTAAGCGGCGGGGTTGAACAAGATGAGCGAAAGCGTCGTTGCAGAAATAGAGCGCAAGCTCCTCGGAAAGAGCTCCCACCAGCGAACCGGCGTTGTACGCAAACACCCAGAGCATAATGTCCCGAAAACCAAGGCGCTTGAGGGCTCTTCGAATAAACTCTCGCTGCAACTGCCAGTTAAGGAAAGAAATCGTTTGAGAGAACTCGCCCAGAGGAATAAAGGGGAATGAAGAAAGCACATACAATCCTTCCCGAATTTCCACTGGCCCTTTTCGAAACTTCATGATTCGGTCCATGCTAGGAGCCTTGACAAACTTCGAAAGCGTATAATAAGACTCGACGAACAGAACCCGACATTTTCTGCGGAGAAGCTCATCGGTGATGTAATGCCGGATGCGCTTTGGTCCATCCCAACTGTCCAAAGCGACGATGACGATGTCGCGGTTCGAAAGAATCGGCTGAGGTTTGCGCGACGCGTTTTTGGAAGGGGAAGACATCAATAATGAGTCCGTTCAGTGAAGTTCAAGTTCAGCCTGAACGCGCACGTTGATGAAAACAGTTGAAAGAGTCCTAGTAAGGCAGGTTCGAAATGTCATTGATAATTTTTGCAGGATTACCGGCAACAACTTTGTTCGGAGGAACATCTTCCGTCACGACAGACCCTGCTCCGACGAGTGCATTCTCTCCGACAGTAATTCCGGGCAACAACGTGGCATTTGCTCCAACCTTGGCCCGCTTCTTCACAGTGGCACCTTTGAGTTCTTTTTTCACGTTGCGCGAGAGGGGATATGCAGCGTTCGTGATCACCACATGCGGCCCGATCCACACACCATCTTCGAGAATGGTCGTCTCCGGAATGAATGCCTGGGTGTGGATTCGAACCCCGTTGCCGATCTTCACGTGATGCTCTACAACGGAAGAAGTGCCAACGCTTACATCGTCCCCAATAATATTCTCTTCCCTCAAAAGCACGTGATGGCCTGTTTGAAAATTGTTCCCTATGACATTGCCCGCATAAATCACGGTATGGGATCTTATCACGGCGCCAGCGCCGATAACCGTTGCAAGCTCGCCGGGTCGTTTTCCCTTCGGAGGCTCACCGATCACGACATAGTCGCCGATAAGAGCGTTTTTACCGATTCGAACATTCGGGTAGAGTTTATGCGCTTTTGGAGTTCTCTTAGACTCCATTCAGATTCGACGAAGAATTGTTCATGTTTCGAGAGTCCTGTGGGTTTGTCATGATCAGCCCTTTTGGACAGCTGAATAGATGCGTTCAATAATCTCAACAGTTTTCAACCCTTCGGCGCCGGTCGTAGCTACTTTCTGGTTCCCGCTGAGAACATCGAGTACGTTTTGATACACCTTATCGTGGTTGGACATGGAGCCTTGGTACGAGCCATATTCGTTGGCTGGGGAAGACGGAGGGAGTCCCGGTATCTCGTATCCGTCAATACTCTGATATTCTAACACATTCAAATACTGGCCGCCGACCTTCACAGTGCCTTTCTCTCCGAAGATCAGGATGGAGCCTTCCATGTTTTTCTTGAAGGCATTGACAGTGTAATGAATGGTTCCAAGCGCTCCGTTCAGGAATTCCAATGCCACCACCCCGGTGTCTTCAAAATCGATGGTCGCAGTGTGAATGCTGTTTTTCACGAAAACATGTACCGTTTTCACATCACCAACAATCCAGTACAGTAAGTCAATAAAGTGACTGAACTGTGTGAAGAGTGTCCCTCCATCAAGATCTTTTGTCCCTTTCCAATCCGATTCCACATAGTAAGCGTCCGGTCGATTCCAGAAGCAATTCAATTGAACACTGAGAATTCTCCCAAGCCGAGCTTCTTCAATCGTTTTTTTGAGGGCTACGACCGGGGGATTGAAACGGTTCTGTTTCACAATAAAGAGGTTTTTTCCATGTCGTTCAGCTTCATCAATCATATTCCTGCAATCGGATACCCGAAGGGCCATCGGTTTTTCACAGAGGACATGCTTTCCACTCTTGAGAGCCTTGATCGAGTGTTCGGCATGGAGCCCGTTCGGCGTGCAGATGGAAATCACATCGACGGATGTCTCTTTGGAAAGTAGTTCATCGATGTCGTCGTAGAATCGGCAATGAAACCTCTCGGCGAGACTCCGAGCTCTGTCGCGCTTGACGTCACACACAGCGGCCAGCGATGCCATCCGTTGTATATGTTCGGCATGGCGCTGCGCGATCTTGCCGCACCCGATGATGGCAAAAGAAGGCTTCCTCACTTTTCTCCCTTCACGACCATCCAGAAGCCCGTCCATCGGGCGAGAAAAGCCTGATTCACAGCGTTCAGCGCTCCCGGATAACGCTTGCGAATCGGGTCGCACAAAGTTGTCGAAAAATACTTGAAGCGGCTGAACATAGCCTTCACATCAGATTTCCTGTAAGCCTTTCCCAGTGGATTCATTTCCCCGTCGTACACTCTCACCCAGTCATCCGAAAGACCCAGGGAGTGGTTTTTGTATTTGCTCGAAAACCTGTAGAGCGGCACGCCGAGCCAAACATGCAGCGAACGTTTGTGATACAACATGATGATAGCCTTGCCCCCGGGTCTGAGAACTCTGTAGATTTCGTCGATAGCCTGCTGCGTGTTGGGTGTGTGGTGCAGAACGCCGAAGGAATAAACGACATCAAACGACCCGTTACCGAACGGCAAGCGTTCTGCGTCGCTCACCCGGGCGTCCACGGATAGGCGCTCGAGGGCAAATCGTTTCTTGACGAGCTCAATACTGCGCTGCGTGAGGTCAACGCCGGTAACAACGGCACCAGCGCGGGCAAACTGAAGCAAATCCGTCCCAAGGCCACAGCCGATCTCGAGCACTTGTTTTCCGGGAAACCGGTCAAACTCCATGATTTCTTTCATGAAGGGCTGAGTGGCGTAGCGATGCCGTTCAACCTCGTCGAAAAACTGCTTCGAACCCCATTCAAGATCCGTAAACTGTGTCCCGCAAGGGTGTTCGTTCCAGTATTCCCGAACCTTATTTTTCAGTGCCTCGTTATTCATGTGAATCTTCCTGGAATCTATTTGCAGAGGCCGTTCGATCCCGCTCGATAAATTGCGAGGATTTCGCTCTGACTCAGTGAGCGTGAAAAAAGAGCAAGCTCGTCAACCGATCCCGCCAGAAAATATTTATCGAAACCTGCAGCGCCAATTTTCAACGGATCGGAATTTGTCAGCAAGTTATTATCCGCGCCTTGAGCAGAAGTGACAGACTTGCCATCGATATAGATATTTGCAGTGAGTCTTGATCTGTCCCATGTTGCTGACACCAAATGCCAGCGCAAGTCATCAAAATACTTATTTGCTTGTTCCAGGGAAGTCGAAAAAGCATGTGTTTGTGTGGACTGACCAAAGCCGTCGAAATTCAGGCTATTTTTTTGTTGCGAAAAGTACAGCCCGTAGTTTCTCCGGGTGTACCCTCCGTCGCCCTTTTCGACAATGAAAGGGTACTCATTATACAATCCGTACGCTGGCTGGTGTGCAAGGGGGACATTGAGCTTGACCCAGCAAACGATACTAAAGGAAGACACAAAGTCGAGTTTAGATGAATATGAAATTGTTACTAAACTTCCAAAGCCGTCAAATCGAAAAGCCTGTGCAACCACACCGGGCTCAAACTGAGCGGTTCCCGTGAATAAGCCTTCATGACGGCCTATAACATCAAAGGTGTGGCCGTCTCCAGGGAAAAAAGAAACCAGATCTGTGGGTTTTGGAAGACACGGGTCCCGACGCGAGGCGATGTCCGCTTGCGAACAGGAAAGAAAAAGGGCAAAGACACTGAGAGGGGCGAGTCGTGCACCGGACGACACACATTTGACGATTGTGTTTCCTCGATTTGTCGCCATCCTTATTCCTCAAGAATTACAAGACCTGAAACCAACTTTAATATATTCAATGAATTGTCACTCAATCAAGGCTCTTTCCTTCAATCCAGTGTTGATGCCACAGTATCAGATTCAGAAGGCTCCACACGTTGTTTCCCGCCTCCCGGTTCCCATTTTTATTTCTACCGATCAATTCCTGCACAAATTCCTTCCGAAAAAAACCTTGGCGTGTCAAGGTTGAATTTAGCAGTTTGTTTTCAGCGAAGGACGACCAATCTGTTCTTAGCCACTCGGTGATCGGTGCCGCAAAACCCTGTTTCTTCCGTTGGATGATATTGCGTGGAATAATGCCCTCAACGGCCTTTTTAAGGATGTACTTGGATTCCCCGTTTCTGATTTTCAATTCGGCCGGAATCCGCATCGAGAACTCGACCAGCCGATGGTCCAGGAATGGAACACGCGCTTCAACGGATGCGGCCATGGAGACCTTGTCCACACGCATCAGGAGAAGCTCGGGCAGGCGATGCTTGAATTCAAGGTAGATCATCCTCTTTAGATAATCTGCCTTCGGATCGCGCTCAAGCAATTCCAGATGCCATTTTCGGGCAAACGACGCAGTCGAGGAACCGGAGTATGTCATTCCGTTGCAAAGAAGGCGTTTGTGGGTCTCCGTGAAGTTGATGGCCCCTCCCCAAAAAAGCTCGTCTCCCTCGACAGCTTTACGAAAGTAATCAAGTACGAGGTAGTTGTGGGTTGGACTCAGTACAGCCTCTGCTGTGTGGTACAAAGCCATCTGAACAATCTTCGGGAGGGCAGCGTATCCTTTCCACAGCGTGTTGTAGAAGCTCAATTCTCTCATCATCCCCTGGTAACCGGCGAACTGTTCATCGCTTCCCTCACCGACTTGCACGACAATCGTCCCGTTATCTCTTGCGAGTTTCGAAACAAAATACAGCGGAATGCACACCGGGTCGGCCAACGGTTCATCCTGGTGGTGAATCAGTTTCGGAAGAAACTCAAAGGCCTCTTGCTGTCCGATGATCACCTCGCGATGATTTGTCTTGAACTCCTTCGCAATTTGCCTGGCATAGTGAAGCTCATTGTATTTTTCCAGATCTCTAAACCCGACAGAAAACGTATCAACCGGCCTGTCCATCAACTCGGCCATGAGCGCGACGTTCGTACTCGAATCCACACCGCCGCTCAGGAACACGCCGAAAGGCACGTCGCTCATCATTCTATCTTTGATGGATTGTTTGAGCAGAGTGCGGATCGTCTGGACGCAGGAATCCTCTGTCATCGGATATGCGTCCGTGACGAGTTCCGATTGCGAAACCGGCGTCCCGTCGAAACCGATGGAGGGCTGAGCCCCTTCAGGAACAGGTTCCCAGAAAAGCCTGTTCTGAATTCGGCCGTCTGCCGCAACAGTAAGAATGTGTCCGGGCTCCAGCTTATACACGTCCTTAAACATGGTCATCGGTGCGGGCGAAATCATGAATGTCAGATAATGGTTCATTGCCTCCTGGTTCAACTCACGGTGAACGGCAGGATGCTGAAGGAGTGCTTTGATCTCGGACCCAAAAATGAAATTCCCCTCTGCGGTCGTATAATACAACGGCTTTATCCCGATTCGATCCCGCGCAAGCACAAGTCGTTTCTTCGATTCATCCCAGATGGCCAGAGCGAACATCCCCAACAGTTTGTGCACGAAATCCAGCCCGTATTCCTGGTAGGCATAGATTATCGTCTCGGTGTCAGAGCGGGATTTGTAGCGATATCCTTTTGCCTCCAACTCGCGACGAAGCACGAGATGATTGTAAATCTCGCCATTGAAGATGATGGTGATGTTTCCGTCGGGAGAGTGCATGGGCTGGTGGCCGGTGGGAGACAAATCGACGATCGAGAGCCTTCGGAACCCGAATCCAACTCTTTTATCTGGTGAAATAAAGATGCCGGAATCGTCGGGGCCGCGGTGACGAATTGAGTCGCTCATCTTCACGAGCAACGACTCGTCAAAAGTCGCGTTCGCGTTGCCGTAGTTTATTATTCCGCAGATGCCGCACATAGCAACTGATTCAATACGGTTTGTTGGAGGATTGGATTGATGGAATTATGGAGCACAATAAATAGAGGTTAGCAAGTTTCCCATTCAACTTTGTTGTTGCTTTCTTTTTCTCAAATACTCCACGCCAAAAAAGCCCAACGCACCAATCACGAGAATATTGGCCGCCAAGCTCAGATTCTTTCCAAGATAAAACCCGCGGGGTTCAAACCGCATCTCCATCTTATGCTGGCCCGGAGGAATTATCACGCCGCGGAACAAATAATTGAGACGATAGATGGTTGTCTCGTTCCCGTCGATAAAAGCTTTCCATCCGACCGGGTAGTATGTTTCACTCAGAAACAACAAATTGTTACCGGTGGCGTTTACGTTTAGCTCGAAACCGTGGAGGCTGCTCCGGACGTATGCGGCACGGGCGGCCGGCTCCGGCGGTGCGATTTCAATCCTTGGATCCTCCAACATGTAGGCCACATCCTGAGGTTCGAATTCAAGAGATGTGATTTTGTTCAGGATGTCGAGTCCCGTTGCAACCTGATACCGGTTTACAAAAAAAGCCCTCGGAAGGAATTCCCGCGCGGCGTACACTTTGGTCTGTCTGCCGCTGTACACAAGGCTCACCGCTCCGCTTGAATCGTTTTGATCGTTGAATATGTATTTCACGTTCATCAGCTGCCAGAGAAGCGGGTTGTACAAACCGACCACATCGACCACATCCTGATACGCCCGCATTTTTGCCCCCTGGTATCCGTAGGCATTTTGGATTTTCCAGTATGCGAGCGTGTTATCGTACGGGGGCTGGCCGCCGACAAATTGTAGCACGCGAAATAGGGAAGTGTCTTTCTGAACAAACTGGACGTGATCGGGAGTGGCAAAGATCGTTGCTTTTTGCTGACGGTCTTCCGGGTGCATGGGCTTGTAGTCAATGCGCCAGAGGTCGACCAGAACGACAATCACGAGAATTCCTGCCAGCGTGTTGAGCGACAACCTGTTTTCCAAATACAACAGGAACGCACCAAACACCACAATTAAAAGCGCAAGGCCGGCATAGAGGTCTGTTGTCACCATGGTGATAACGTGTTCTTTCAAAAGCTGAAACACGTTTGCCGGAACTTGCTGGAAAACCTGTTCGATCAAGCGGTCCTTCGGCAGGCCAAGGCCGTAGAACGTGCTCGCCAGGTTCTGCAAGTCCTGCCTTGAAAGAAAGCTTTCATAGGAAAAGCTCAGGATGACGCAGGCCAGGGCGACGAGTGCGACGCTGCGGATCACCGTCTTTTTCGTTTTCTGAATGTCGCCGTGATTTTTCTCGGCCCTCTGTTTCAGGAATGAAGCAATTCCATAGCCTGCAAGTACCGGGATGAAAATCTGGATGAGCACCAGAATCATTGACGGAATGCGAAACTTGTTGAAGAAGGGGAAATAATAATACATCAGGTCGTACACGAGTGGAAATTCTCTACCAAACGCGACAAGGAGCGAGAACCCCATCAGAATGGCGATGTATTGGACGAACGGGTCCTTGCGGTTCCTGACAAACCCCACGACCGCCAGGGCAAAGACCACGAACCCGACATACTGTGCACCGTCGGTAAACGTCTGCGGTCCGAAATACGAATTCACGCGTGTCGGGACATTTTGTGTCAGCGCCCCTTGATACATATGCGAGCCAAAGCCCTTCCAGAACGGAACAACAAACGAGACGACTTCGCCAGGTGATAAGGACCAGCTGGTTGCATAATTGTAGTCGAGTCCTCCTGAGGCGGACTTTGAGCCCGGGGCCATGGCTTCCGTTATCGGCCCGGACCCGCGTATCGAATACGGGTTGTATTCGAGCACGGAAAGATATTTGTCCGAATCCATCGCAAAGGCGATCACCGAAGCTGCCGCGAGGGCGACCCCGGCCCTCAACACCCCTTTCCAGTCCTCCTTTTTGACCAGGCTCCTTACAAGAAAGAACAGAAGGTAGATTCCAAGGGCAAGATAGACGTAGAAAATCATCTGGACGTGGGAAGGCAAATATGTGAAGTGCAGGCCAACGACCAGGATCAAAAAAAGCCGCCAATCAAACCGCTCGCGGAGATTCTCAACGATGAGAAACACCCACGGGAAAAAGGCCATGACGGAGATCTTCGTGTTGTGGCCCGTCATGATCCAGATAATGATGTACATCGAAAAAGTGGCCGCGAGAGCAGACACAAAAGCGGCCAATTTGTCCTCCACCTTGCGGTACGTGAACACATACACGCCTCCGGCGAACACCAGGTAGTAGAACAACACCCATCCCACCGGTGCAGCCAAGAGGAGATAATGAAAAGCCAAAACAATCTTGCCAAACACGTACCCGGTCAAATCAAAGCTTCTCTCTCCGCCTGCCGTCAAGCTGCCGTAGGAGGGCATGCCACAAAAAATGTATGGATTCCAAAGAGGAAAGATGCCCTCCTTCTGGGCGTCCGAAACGAAGGTATCAAAGCTGTGGGATGCGAGTGTGTCGGGTCCGAGGAATGTTTTTCCTCCGAAGATCACCGGATAGAAAAAGACGATGAGGCTCAGAAACAACAGGCCGATCGCCACCGCGTGCTGATATTTTGAGGGAATCAACGGCTCTTCCGTGCGAGTCTGTCGTTGGTCCGACGCTCGCTCACGATGTGCTTTGCTCATAATTGGAATGGGGCGGGAGTGCTCAGGGTGACTTCGGTGAACTCGCCAAATCGAGAAGCCGGGCCAGCTGCCGTGTGGTCTCCCTCCGTTCGTATCGTTTCACAGCGTTCCGGTTTGGCCGAAAAGTTTTTCTATGGTAGAGAAAATTCCGGTAACATTCAAGAAAAGCGGCCTTGATGGCGGCGATGTCTTGATTATGTGCAACGTAGCCGGTCTTTGTCTCGTTCAGCAGCTGTGCAACAGCGCCTTCGGGAGCCAGGGCGATGATGGGCCGCCGAGCGCCGATGTACTCGAACACTTTTCCCGGCACAATCTCCGCACTTTCCTTCGCTTCATCAACGATGAGCAGGAGCGCATGAGCCCGCAACAACTCGGCGATGCTCTGTGAATGAGGAAGGTACGACACTGTTTCAACCGCCCGTCGGATCGGTGTGTTCTCGAACATCGCTTGCACTTCCGACCCGAACCTCCCGATAAACCTCAATTCAATCCTTTTCTCGTCCACTTTTTTCTCGCGCACGAGTTCCTCGACCGCACGGAGAAATGTTTGCGGGTTTCGCTTGCCGTACATCGAACCGGTGTACGCGACGGTAAACTTCTTCTTGTTGATTGCATCAGTCTTCCGATAATCTTCCGGGTCGAATCCGTTGGGAATATGGATCAGTTTCTTTTGGTCGATATCCGGGCATTTTTTCGTGATATCCTTGAGAATTCCGTTCCAGGCGGCTTCGACGAGAGTGGCTTCCCGAAACACCGAACGCTCCAGATGACGGTCGATGGACTGCGGAACGCTCCAGCGTTCCGGCGTCGAAAGAAAATCCGTCCAGGGATCGCGGAATCCTGCAATCCATGGGAGTCCGGTTCTCCTGTGCACTTCACGCGCAATGATGGATGTTGTGTATGGAGGCGACGACGAATACAGCGCCTGAATCTTTTCCTGACGGATGATCTTGAGCGCTTCAGGGACGGCGAAGGGATACCATCCGATACGGGCATCCGGGATAAAAAACGTGGAACGGATGAACCCCGCAATGGATTCTGAGGGCGATTTCCTTCTTCCGGCACCCGGAATGTTTTCGACATCCACAGCGGCGTTGGGCGGTTTTCCGGTCAACTTCCGGTACAAATGATACGGCTCAAAAATCTTCGTTCGATAGACAATGGCGTGTTGCGGGATTTCATGGAGTAAGGATTCGTCGCGGGCCGGATAATCACCATTCTCGACCGTCAGAACGACAGGCTGCCATCCAAACTCCGGCAGGAATTTGGCAAACTTCAACACGCGCTGCACGCCGGGGCCGCCCGACGGCGGGAAATAATACGAGATAATCAGGACCTTCTTCATGGCTTGAGCGCGATGACGATTAACCCCGCCCCGGTCTTGTTGTCCAAGATGTAGTCTATGTACATGAGTGGAAGCGCGATGGGCAGAGCAAGTATATAATAAAAGGGAAGCAAGACGAAAAGAAGCCTGCTTGCGTTCAGGATTTTCATGGGGACCTTGATTCCGACACGCCATGCCAGATCCCCATACGGGCCGTACGTAAACTTGACTGCTTCGACTTGGAATCCGGCACTTACGAGCTTTTGACGAATTTCGTCAACTCCATAGCCCACGCGTGCATGCTCCTCGATGAAGCTTTTATCATCCGGCGAATGAGCGTCCGACCCGCCGAGGTTCGACGGCGTGTTGACAAGCAATCGTCCCCCGGGTTTGAGTGCGCGATGGAAATTCCTGAACACGCCGACGTCATCCGGAATGTGTTCCATAACATCGACCGACAGGATGAAATCGAATTCATTCTCGTGATGAGGTTTCGTCAGATCTTCGACGCCAAACTCCACGTTCCCGAGGCCGGCCTTCTTGAAAAAAAGACGGCAATCTTCAACCTGTTCCTTTTTCACGTCAACGGCGCAAATAGAGATGTCTGGAAACATCCGCGCACAGTAATAGGAATACTGACCGAACCCACAGCCGGCATCGAACATGAACATTCTGTGCTTTTCCGACAAGAGGCGCCGCAATTCACGCTTCACATGCCACTCTCTCAGGAACAGAACCCCGAGCAGCTTGTAGAAAAGCTTTCGGAGGAGGAGATTGTGGCGGACGACGTCGCCGATCGTTCTTTTAACCGGATCGTACTTCATTTTCCCGACTCCACAAGCTGTTCGATGCCTTTCACGAGGGAGTTCCAGTTGTATTTCTTCTTTTCCCTCAAAACATTCGCCCGGAACTGCTGCTCCCGCTTCTCTTTATAGAACCGAACGACAGCGTCGGCAAGGGCGTTGGGGTTTTCGGGAGGTACGATGAATCCCGTTTTCTTATCCAGAACCACCTCTGCCAAACCGCCAACATCAGTGGCAATGACAGGTTTGTCGAACTGGTATGCGATCTGCACAATGCCGCTTTGCGTCGCCGAAACATACGGCAGGACAACGACGTCGCATGCCGAAAAATACACGGCGACATCTTCGTTCGGCACATATTCGGAATAGACTGAGACGTTCTGCTCAAGGCCCAAATCGGACACCTTTTTTCTGTACACGCCTTCGTCGCCATAGAATTCACCGACAACGAGCAGCCTCAGCTTGATTTTTTCCAGTATACGAGGCATTGCATCCAGAAGCGCGTGAAGTCCCTTGTATTTTCTGACGAACCCAAAAAAGAGAATCACGCGCTCGTCCTTGATGCGCAGCTTTTTGCGGGCTCCCGATTTTCTGAGACTCCGGCCGAAGATCTCATAGACCGGGTGAGGCACAAAACGGTATTGCGCGGACGGATGAAAGGCGAGGAGCGCGCGTTCGACCGCCTTTGACTGAACGATGAAAAAATCGACGGCCCGGAAAGCAAAACGGGTCAGCATACTGTCGCCCGGTCTTTTTTCGTGCGGGATCACATTGTCGCAAATGAACAGGATTTTCGCGTCGGTTCGTTTCTTGACTTGCCGTGCGATGACCCCGTAACACGGCGCAAAAAACGGCATCCAGTATTTAAAAATCACAAGATCGGGTTTCTTGCGAGCGATGGCTTTCGCGGCCGAGAACCATGTCAGAGGATTGATCGAATCGATGAGCAGCTCGGACGCGACGGCGCTACTTTCTCCGCCCTGTTCCTCCTGACTCTTGCCCGGAAACAGCATTCGCGGATACTGGCGGGAGAACGTCACGATCTCCACTTCGTGCTTTTTTGACAGGTGTTTGTGCAAAAGCGCGATGTAGTGTGCAATGCCACCCCGCAAGGGATAAGCCGTTCCGACGATGACGATTTTCATGGCAATGAATCCAGTCGAACCTTGTACAAAACTGCCGGAGGATACGCCGTGAACGTGATCGGCTGCAATTCTTTCGGCGCATTTCTGGGATCCAACAAATTCTGGAACTGAGGCCTCATGGCAGCTTCCATGAGACTGAAGTACACATACGAGGCGTTCTGGCTTTTCATGGCTGCCACAAGCTCCGGATAGGTGTTCACATACGGAAAGCCCTGCATCTGCATGCGAAGGTAGTAGGCGATATGCGGTTTTCGCGCAAAGATATTTTTTCCGCGCTCCGAGTTATCCAGGTTTCTGTCGCACCAGTCGGCGATCGCAATCATTTCCTGGGGCCCGGAGCGAATGTTGTCCTTGTTGAACGAGTAGGATTTTGACCCGGTCCACACGACGAGTCCCATCGCAATCAATGCGCCGACCTGTATCCTGTTCCAAAGTCTCATTCTTGCGAGCGACGGATGTGCAAGAGGTTGCAGCGCGAGAGCGATATAGAACGGGAGAAGAAACATGGAGAATCGTTCACCGTAGAACACCAGCAGCAGCACGCCAAAAAACGCGAGAGAAAGAATGCCAAAACCAAGGAGACGCGCCCCGGGCCTTTGCTTGAACGAAAGAACAAGTCCAACAACGGAGAATACGGCAACATGCCAGCCCAGGAGCTTGTCGAGGTCATTCACGAGATGGTCGGCAACGTTTGCCGCAAGGGTCGAAATGAAAAGTCCGGGGTCTGTGAAAATAACCTGAGTCAACGAGGTGAACTTTTGGGACTCCACGCTCCAGTACTGATCCCAGCCCATCCTTCCTTTTGCAAACATCTCGTAAGCGATGTTGAGATAATTCCTGTTGTAGAAAAAACTTCCTTTCTCAAGCCAACAATAGATTCCCCATGGCGCTATCATCACAAGGAAGAGCCCTGCGAAAATCGCCGCCGTTTTCCAGCGTTCTTTCCGATCCAAATGCCAGTGGTTACCGATCACGATTGCGGCTGGTACTCCCAAAAGAACAAAAACTCCGTTGTATCGAGTGAGATAGCCCAGGGCGAACAGGAGAGTGGAGATGCAGAGAGTCTTCCACGAGCGCTCTTCGTCGAGGAAGAGAAAAAAGGCACCTCCGGTTACGAATGCGTTGAAGAGCATGTCGGTTCCGGCGCTGTATGTGTACTGCACGAATGTGGAGTTTGCTCCAACGATCAAAGCGGCGATCAGAGCAGTATCAGCCCGAAAGAGCCGTTTGAACAATTCGAAGACAAAAAAGAGCGAGGTCGCCGCAGCAAAAGTTGCGAGGAGGACGCCGGCATGGAAAAAATCCTTCGTTACAAGACCGACGAGAGCAAGGACGATCGGATAGAAAGGCCCGTGGAAATCTTCAATAATGAACTTGCCCTCGAGTATATGCCTGGCCTGCGGGACATAGCTCCAGAAAAAATCCGTCTCGACGCCGTAATCCCCGACGATGTGGTATT
>JANOGR010000375.1:0-5495 GCA_031406095.1 Ignavibacteriales bacterium | reverse complement strand
GTCCGAAATCGTCTATGACTGGCGTTACGGAAGGATCACCATTTCCATTCTTTTTGCCCGGCCCATGAATCGCATGAGCGTGGAAAAGGCTTTTTCAACCAACCCGCCGAGTACGGGAATATTCTACTGGGGGAACTATACACGTGCTCCTATGACGTCTTTATATGCTGATGGCGCTGGGTCCGCGAGGTTTGAGACAGGCGCAACGATCACGACCTTCAGCAAAGTCACTTCCATGACGTTTCAGATGTCGAAGAAGGATTCATATATCGATACCAACTACACTGTGTCCATAACAAAAGAAGCAAAAGACACATCGGGAAATCAGCTGCGATTTCCCCTTGTGTTTTCATTTAGGACCGTGCAGTCATACGTGACCGTGTATGGGATCCAAACAAATCCGTTTCATGGAGATATCGATGTCGAGCCGTTGAATTATTACAGCGGAATTAATCTGACATTTCCGCGAAGAATGGATCCAGTTTCCACTGAGGCCGCCTTGCAATTGAATCCAAATCTCAACCGGGCTGTGCTTTGGCCATCGGAGAATGTGATGAGAATATGGACGGGCGGGCCGTTCCCATCGGATACAACCATCACGGTGCAGGTTGACGGCAGAGCACTCGACAAGGATGGGGTACCGTTGAATGAGAATTTCAGCTTCTGGTTTCGGACCGCACCCTTCGGCGTTCGTTATACATCGCCCTCGAACGCTCAGCTCTATGTCCCGAGAACCGATCCAATCCGAATCTCCTTCAACAACTACGCGAGCAAGTCATCCGTGCAGACGGCATTCTCGATTTCGCCATCGGTTGGCGGGGCGATTGATTATGCGCGTGACTATTATAACGTAGAGTATCTTGATCAAATAGTGTTCACGCCATCTTCAACACTCCAAGCCAACACAAAATACACGGTCACACTTTCCGCGAGTGCGATGGATATCAACGGAGTGCGGATGAAGTTGCCACATTCGTTCTCTTTCATCACCAGGCAGTAGCTGATTGACCACCGGGGCTGAGATACACGAACTCTCAGCCTTGCTCTTCAAGCCATTTTCAACTATATTTTTCAAGCAAGGAGTAAAGGGTCACGAGCTCTTTACTCTTTGTCTTTTTTGGTGGCAGGCTAACCTTGTCAAAGTTAGCTGACGCCGCTCGTTAACCTTGACAAGGTTACCTTGTTCATCATGAACCACATTCGAAACTTCTGCATTATCGCCCATATCGACCACGGGAAATCCACGCTTGCGGACAGACTCCTTGAGCTGACACATACCATTTCAGCTCGGGAAATGACCAAACAAGTGCTGGATGACATGGAGCTGGAACAGGAACGCGGGATAACCATCAAGCTGCATGCGATACCGATGAAATACAAATCCCGGGATGGAAAGGATTATTCGCTCAACCTCATCGATACACCGGGCCATGTGGATTTCACCTACGAAGTGTCCCGTTCTCTTGCCGCGTGCGAAGGAGCAATTCTCGTCGTTGACGCAACGCAAGGTGTCGAGGCCCAAACCATTGCAAACCTGTACCTCGCTGTCGATGCCGGCCTGGAAATCATCCCGTTCATCAACAAGATCGACCTTCCCAGCGCCAAAACGATGGTAGAAACAGTCAAGAAACAGGTTGTAGACCTCGTCGGGTGCAAAGAGGAAGATATTTTGATGGGCAGTGCGAAATCAGGAATTGGGACTCCGGAGGTTCTCGAAGCGATTGTTCAAAGGATTTCTGCGCCCAAAGGAGATCCCCAGGCACCGCTCCGGGCGCTCATTTTTGATTCGGTGTTTGATGAGTATCGGGGAGCAGTTGCCTACGTGCGAGTTTTCGACGGTACGGTCCGGGAAAAGGATATGATCAGGTTTTTCTCAAACGGGAAGGAGTTTCAGGCGGACGACATCGGCGTCCTGGAAATGCAGCGAAAACGAACCGGAGTGCTTTCTGCAGGCGACGTCGGCTACATTATCGCCAGCGTGAAGGATGTCCATGACACAAAAGTTGGCGATACCATTACGCTCGTGGATAATCCTGCTGCGGAACCGCTGCCGGGATACCGGGAACCGAAGCCGATGGTGTTCAGCGGGCTCTATCCTTCGAACAGCGATGCTTTTGGCGAATTGCGTGATGCTCTCGAAAAACTCCGCCTCAACGATGCGGCCGTGGTCTTCGAGCCTGAATCTTCGGTGGCTCTCGGGTTTGGCTTCCGCGCCGGCTTTCTCGGGCTGCTTCACATGGAGATTGTGCGCGAAAGACTCGAGCGGGAGTACAACCAGTCGCTCATCAACACCGTCCCCAACGTGGAATACCGCGTCACCCGCACCAACGGGGAGGTCCTGGCGATCGATAACCCGGCCTTCATGCCCGATGCCAGCGTGATAGGAAAAATAGAAGAACCGTTTGTCAAGTCCCAGATCATTGTTCCATCGGAGTACATCGGCAGCATCATGAAGCTTTGCATGGACCGGCGGGGTATTCACAGGAACACGACCTATCTTAGTCCCGAGAGGGCGGACATCCAATATGAACTCCCGTTGGCCGAGATCATCTTTGATTTCTATGATAAGCTGAAATCGCTCTCCCGTGGTTACGCATCACTCGATTACGATTTTTTGGAGTACCGGGAATCCGACCTCGTGAAGCTCGACATTCTGTTGAACGGGGAGTCCGTTGACGCCCTTTCGACGATTGTACACCGCTCAAAATCCTACGAATGGGGAAAAAAACTGAGCTCGAAACTTCGGGAACTTATTCCACGTCAAATGTTTGAAGTTGCCATTCAAGCGGCCATCGGAAGCAAAGTGATTGCGCGTGAGACGCTGAGTGCGATGAGGAAAAATGTTTTGGCAAAATGCTACGGGGGCGATATCACCAGAAAACGGAAACTGCTGGAAAAACAACGCGAAGGAAAGAAAAGGATGAAGCAGGTTGGCAGAGTTGAAGTCCCGCAGGAAGCCTTCCTGGCGATCCTGTCAATGGAGGATTGAGGAACGAATTTATGACAACAGAAAAAACACAAGAACAACAAAAAGACAAGCCGCAAACCTGGAAAGAGAAGACCAAGGCCTTCTTCAGAGAGTTTGGAATCGTCCTGGGAATGTTTCTGGTGATCAACAATTTTGTGATTGCATCGTTTCTTGTTCCCACCGGATCCATGGAGAACGAGGTGCTGACGGGAGAGCTGTTGTTTGTCAACAAGTTCATTTATGGAGGGACCTCGCCGCGGAACATCATGTTTACGAATGTCAGACTTCCCTGGTTCAAGGTGCCCGGGTTTCGCGATGTCGAGCGCGGTGATGTCATCGTCTTTGTTTTTCCCGGAATGCGCGATGAAATCGAGCCTGTCGATTTTGTCTTTTACCTGAAGCGATGCGTTGGTCTGCCCGGCGACACCATCCAGGTGAAAGACAGAACCCTCTACGTCAACGGTCAGCAAATGCAGTTTCCACGCAACGCCAGGTTTGACATGCAGAGGCCCTTTGTCCAGGGAGAGACGGATCAGGGGATTTTCCCTCCGGGTGCGCCGTGGAATCAAGACCAATACGGACCCCTTGTCGTTCCCGCCAAGGGAATGGTGATTCCGCTCAACGCCGACAATTTTCCTCGATGGGAAGTTTTCATCAGGCGAGAAGGCCACGCCACCGATCTCCAGGGGGAATATGTGATGATTGACGGCAAACCCGCAAAAGAATACACCGTCGAAAGAGACTATCTTTTTGGCATGGGAGATCATAGGGACAACAGTCTCGATAGCAGGTACTGGGGATTCATTCCGAAAAACAATCTGGTGGGTTCGCCTCTGATTGTGTACTGGTCGTGGAATTCTGACTTACCGATTTACGACATTTTTGGCCGTATCGCATCCGTCCGATGGGGAAGAATAGGATCGTTGATCAAGTAGTGGAGCAGCAGATCACTCAAGCTCAGGCGCCGACGTTGGAAGTCAGCCGTGAAAAGTTCATCGGCTATTCAAAGACTTTGCTCTTGGCGATCGGCGTTGCTTTGACTCTTAAGGTATTTGTGGTGGAAGCGTATCGAATTCCCACATCCTCGATGGAACAATCATTGTTGGTTGGTGATTTTCTCCTCGTGAACAAACTCTCTTACGGGTTGAGTTCTCCTCGATATATTCCGTTTACGAGCAAAGCAATCCCGGCGTTTTCGATCCCCATGTTCACATCGGTGAAAAGAAGCGATGTGATCGTTTTCGAATATCCGGGCGATCAGGAGCAGTTTGGTGAAGGCGAACCCGTTTATTTCGTCAAGCGATGTGTCGGCTTGCCAGGTGATTGGGTTGAGATTCGCAGCGGAGAGGCGTACGTGAATGACCGGCGCATGGAGACACCCCCAAACGCTCTTTTGGCATCGGACCATTACAAAGCCCGGAGAGTGCCGTCGAAGGGCCAGTCGATAGATCTCAACCCCTCCAGCGTCGAGGAGTGGAAGCCGATTGTTCTTCGAGAGGGCCACGAAGTATCAACCGATGAGCGCGGTGCCATCTTCGTTGACGGGAGGCCGGAAAAAACGTACCGAATCGAACAAGACTATTATTTCGTGATGGGTGATAATCGGGAAAACAGTCTCGATAGCCGCTTCTGGGGATTCGTTCCTGAGAAGAATATTGTCGGCGAGGCATTCCTCGTGTACTGGTCCTGGGACTCCAAACTGCCCATCAACGGACTCGTTGAGAAATTCAAAAGCATTCGATGGGAAAGGATTGGAAAACTCATTGATTGAGAAGAAGAGATTCAAGGTGGTAGACTAAAGATTACCGGTATGGCAGGAATGTATCTCCATATTCCATTTTGCGAGCACAAGTGCATCTATTGTGACTTTTATTCTGTCGCTCCGAAAGAGCATCCGGATGCGTATCGAGCACTTATCAACCGTTTTCTTTCGTCCCTGCAACGTGAAATCAAGCTGAGGGCCGGCGACCCCCGCTTTGGAGCGTTTTACAAAACGATTTTTTTCGGCGGAGGAACTCCATCGCTCCTGTCTGCGTCAAACGTGAATGAAATTCTCAATACATTGAGTTCCAGCTTCTCCATTGCGGATGGAGCTGAAGTCACTCTGGAAACGAATCCAGGGACGGTCGATGAGCAGAAGCTTCGAGATTTTAAGCAAGCAGGCGTGAACAGAATCAGCTTCGGCGTTCAGTCGTTTCACGACGACGACCTGAAGTTTCTTACGAGGATTCACTCTGCCACTCAGGCGAAGGATGCTCTCAAGAGTGCCCGCAGAGCCGGTTTTGAGAATCTGAGTATCGACTTGATGTTCTCTCTGCCGAATCAGTCGATCGG
The DNA here is from genome assembly GCA_031406095.1 of Ignavibacteriales bacterium. GTDB lineage: Bacteria > Bacteroidota > Ignavibacteria > UBA10030 > UBA10030 > JANOGR01. The sequence continues at coordinate 193 of JANOGR010000375.1, read as the reverse complement.
GCGATGGGAATCAAACCTGGAACAGGCTATGGAACTCGACCCCGCTCACATCTCATGCTATAGTCTCATTGTCGAGCCGAACACGCCGCTCGCCCGGATGGTCGAGTCAAAGCAAATTGCGCCGTTGCCGGGAGAACAGGACGCCGAACTGTACGAATTTACCATGGAGTTCCTGTCAGCACATGGGTATGAG
>JANOGR010000365.1:0-4062 GCA_031406095.1 Ignavibacteriales bacterium | reverse complement strand
CCACTCCGACCAATCTGCCTCAGTCTGTAAAATCGAAGTAACAGGTCGTTGTTCTCGTTGTCTTTTTTCGCTATTTTAGTTCGGTATTCATTACACTTTTCCTATTTCCCAACTATCTATTTATCCAATTCCCTCTATGGCACATCAAGCACTTTGGGGCGGGCGTTTCAAAGAGCCCCTCGCTGAAATCGCTCTCAAATTCTCTTCTTCGATCGACATCGACAAGCAGCTCTATCAAGAGGATGTTATGGGAAGCATCGCACACGTTGAGATGCTCTCTGCAACAAAAGTTCTCACCGCCTCAGAAGGCCGGAGGATTCGGACGGCTCTGAAGTCGATCCAGCGTGAGATCGAGACTGGAAAATTCAAGCTCACGGCCGAATTCGAGGATATCCATCTCGCCGTTGAGCACCGGTTGATTCAAAAAATAGGAGCGCTTGGCGGTAAACTTCACACGGCTCGCAGCCGGAACGACCAGGTCGCTCTCGACGAACGGCTTTATTTGCGGACCGCGGTCCGTGAAATCAACACACTGATTGTTCAATTGCAGCGCGTGCTGCTCTACAAAGCAGAAAAGTATTTCGGCGTTATCATGCCGGGATATACCCATGTCCAACGGGCTCAGCCAATCCTCGTGTCCCATCATCTCCTTGCATACGTTTCCATGCTCGAACGGGATTTTGAACGATTGCAGGACTGCCGAAAGCGATTCAACAAATCTCCTCTTGGCGCGGCGGCCTTTGCAGGAACATCATTTCCCATCGACCGGCACATGGTGGCAAAGAAGCTTCACTTCGACGGCATTGTCGAAAACAGTATCGACGCGGTGAGCGACCGCGACTATCTCATCGAATTCGTTTCCTGCTGCAGTATCATCATGATGCATTTAAGCCGGTTTGCTGAGGAGCTCGTGCTCTGGACAAGCCAGGAATTCGGCTTTGCGCACATCAGCGACGCCTACACAACGGGGAGCAGCATCATGCCGCAGAAGAAGAACTCGGATATGGCCGAGCTTGTGCGGGGAAAGACGGGACGCGTCTACGGATCGCTGATGAACCTCCTGACCGTCATGAAGGGACTTCCCCTCGCCTACAACCGGGATATGCAGGAAGATAAAACTCCGATGTTCGAGTCCGTGAATACGACGCGACAATGCCTCTTCGTGTTTTCGCACCTTCTCGTGCATACCACGTTCGACAAGAAACGCATGGAGGAGGAGCTGCGCACAGACTTCTTGACAGCGACCGATATGGCCGACTATCTTGTGCGGAAGGGGGTCCCGTTCCGCGAGGCTCACGAAATTACCGGTAAAATCGTATCCTATTGTTTGGAACATAAAATGTATTTCGGCAACCTCGATCTCGAGACTCTTCATGATTTTTCGAAAGCCTTCGAGGAAGACATTTTCGACTACATCATCCCGCAAAAGAGCGTCGATCAGAAGAAGTCGGCCGGAAGCACGTCGCCGCATGAAGTGAAAAGGCAGATCGTGCATTGGACGAGGGTGTTCAAAGGAAGGAAGCTGCGAGGGTAGGTAGACTCGAAGTCCGACTTATGGCGAGGCCGGTGCGGAGAAAGTCGGAGTTTTACAGCTGGGAAATTACCGTGAAGGTCGAGGAAGAAAACTATTACCATATTTATAATCGAGGCAACAATCGTCAGAAGATCTTCTTGGAGGAAGAGAATTACCTTTTTTTTCTCAACAAACTTCACTCCTTTTTCGACCCACCCGGTGCAGAGATTCTAGCCTATTGTTTGATGCCAAATCATTTTCATCTGCTTGTCTATCCTCAGAAACAAATCGACTTTGGAAATCTCATGCGTTCTTTCTCCAACTCTTATGTCCGCTCATTTAACAATCGTTATAGACGATCCGGTCACCTCTACGAAGACGACTACCAACCAAAACTCGTTGACTCTGAAGAGTACCTCACGCACTTATGCAGGTATATCCATTTGAATCCAGTAAAGGCAAGTCTGGTGAACCTTCCCGAAGACTGGTTGTTTTCTGATTACAAACAATGGATTTCGAGCTCCGATAATGTGACTTTGAGGCAAGCATTGCGGGACAAATTGTTCGGTTCAGCGGCGTCCTACAAAGAATTCGTTATGAATTTCGAGGCTGAAAGGAGAGTTGAGAATAAGCTGGAGCAATACCTGTTTGGCTGACGCTGCTGGATAGAAAGTCTCGAGTAAGACCTCCGACTACCCACGCCCAAAACCTCGCCAGAAGTCGGAGGTTCAAACAGTAGCTATTTCCTGAATCCGGGTCCTTTGAGAACGTGCCCCGGCAAATTTCCAGTAAATTTCCCCAGTTCCCAAACAGCCTCGCCGTTCACAAACACGTGATCCATTCCCACGGAATATTGATGCGGGTCTTCAAAGGTAGCTTTGTCGATCACGGTGACGGGGTCAAAAATCACAACGTCTGCGTAGGCACCCGGTTTGAGAACGCCCCGGTCTCTGATGCCGACCCTGTTCGCCGGCAGTGATGTCATTTTTCGGATGGCGTCTTCTAAAGATATCAGGTTCGACTCCCGAACGTAGCGACCCAGCACGCGGGGAAAACTTCCGTATGCACGCGGGTGGGGCTTCCCTTCAAACAATGGGCCGTCCGCTGCCCGGTTCCCGGCGTCCGTGCAAAAGCTTGTCCATGGCTGGGCCATGGCGAGTCGGAGGTCCTGTTCGTTCATGGAGAACTTGATACGCGAAGTCCGTGAAGAATCGGCTACGACAAAATCAAACATCGCTTCGTACGGATCTTTGTTCCAGGCGCGGGCAACCTCGCTGAGTCGTTTTCCTTCGAATTGCTTGAGGTCGGGATTATTCACCTGGGCAATCATGATGCCATCGAAGTCAATTCCTGCGCTATTGTTGCTTTGTTTCAGTTCTGCACGAATTTTTTCCCGGGTTTCGGCATCTTTGAGGCGCTCGAGGAGTTTTGGCGTTCCCCCGTCATGGACCCAGCCGGGAATGGATTCATCCAGTGAGTTCGAGCTGGCTATGTATGGATAGACGTTCGCCCCCATGTCTATTCCGGCTCTGCGCTGGTCGTTGATCATACCTGCAATCTTGTACATCGTTCCCCAGTTTCTTTTTTCGGCAACCTTCAAATGCCATATCTCCACGGGGCATTGCGCTGCGCGGGCGATGTCGCTCACTTCGAAAATCGCCTCGACTTGTTTTCCTTTATCGCCTTCATCACGTATATGTGAAACGTAGATCCCACCGAACTCGGCTGCGGCTTTTGCCAGTTCTATGAGTTCCTCGGTCTTCGCATACGTCGCCGGTGCATAGATAAGAGACGACCCGACTCCCCAGGCTCCCTGCCGCATTGCAACTCTGACAAGTTCCTTCATCTGGTCCAGCTCTTGCGGTGTTGGAGACCGGTCTTCATAGCCTACAACATATGCCCGAACCTGGGTGGCTCCCACCATCGATGCAAGGTTTATTGCCGTTTTGTGTTCTTCCAGCTTTTTGAAGTACCCCTCAAAATCCTGCCAGTCCACGTTGAGTTTGTACTTCTCCAGGAACGGTCTCCATTCTTTCAGAATATTCTCGTTCACGGGGGCAACGGATGCGCCTTCTCCAGTGATCTCAGTCGTAATCCCCTGCGAGATCTTGCTCATGGCCCTGTTATCGATCAGCAATGACCGTCCGGATTGACCCAACATGTCGATAAACCCGGGTACAACAATTTTTCCCGAGGCATCGATGACCCGCTTTGCTGTCCGACCCTTCAACTTGCCAATCGCCGCAATCCTTTCTCCCTCGATGCCGACATCGCCGTAGAACCAGGGGTTTCCTGTTCCGTCAACGACCTTGGCGTTGAGAATCAGGACATCGAAAATCACATCGCTGGGCTGACATGACAGGGCGAAGAGCGAAAGGGAGAGCAGAAAGGCCATTGCATATTTCATAGCTTCACCTTTAGGCGTTTTGAATTGGCTGAGGAGAAACGGGAATCTGGTTCATTCGGGCAACAACCCAATCCCAGAAGCGAATCAGGAATGGTACGAGAGCAAGTGCCACGAAAGCGACTGCAACTCCGAGCACCGCATC
>JANOGR010000290.1:0-7629 GCA_031406095.1 Ignavibacteriales bacterium | reverse complement strand
TCCACTTGGAGCAACATCGACAGAATCGAAAACTTTTGAGACGGAGCGGGCCATTAAAGACGGCGCCCGCGAGGTGGACATGGTGATCAATATCGGCATGCTCAAGTCTGGCGAATTCGACTACGTGCAAAACGATATTTTTGCCGTCACGCATGCCGCCCACCGAAACAACGTCCTGGCAAAAGTAATTATTGAAACAGGTCTGCTCACAGACGAGGAAAAAATCAAGGCATGCGTGCTGGCAAAACGTGCCGGTGCCGACTTCGTTAAAACTTCCACCGGGTTCGCCAAAGGCGGCGCCACAGTTGGCGACATCGCTCTCATGCGACTTGTGGTTGGGCCGGATCTCGGCATCAAGGCGTCGGGCGGTGTAAGAACTCAGGAGCAGGCAAAGGCGCTCATCGAGAGCGGGGCAGACCGAATCGGAGCGAGTGCAAGCGTCAAGATCGTCACCGGAGAAAAAGAATCGACACCCGCATCATACTGATCAACCCTTCGAAGCCGGCCAGACTTCTGGCTTTGTTGGTGCCTGCTGTTTCCTTTTGGCTGGCCTCGTGCGTCTCTTCGGAGGAGACGGGTTCCGGCGGCTCGCGGGCGGTTGTACCCCAACAGACGGTTGTTCCGATCGATACGCAGGCAATTCGCATGAGGGCGGAGGCCACTGCTTCGAGAGAAAAACCCAAGCCTGCCAAGAATCGGAGCGGGGCACGATTTCAGTCTAAACAGGACACAGTGAAAGCGTCGCTGACGAAAAATTCCAAACAGACCGTGCGGGCAGTCGTGCGGCCGGAAAACCCGGCATACACCGTTCAAATCGGCGCCTTTAGCAATGCCCAGAATGCTCTCAGGATGCAAAAGGCGGCAAAGGAACGTCTCGGCAATCAGGTTGTCCTGAATAACTTTGGCACAGCGGACAAATTGTATCGCGTAAGCGTTGGGAAGTTTGAGACGAGAAAAGAAGCATCCAGCTTGAGGAAAATGATGGTCGAAAAATATCCCAAGGACTATTCTTCGTGCTGGGTAAACTATATTGCAAAATAGATTTTACTGTTTTGGCTTGAGGCGACGGCGGCTGTGGGCCTGCCTGACGGTAGGCAGGGCTGGGTCGAAATCGACGGGTTTGAGCGGAGGCGTATTGACCGCGGGACATTAATCGAGGTGCAGTTCTGAAGAACGGTTGGGTTTCCAACCAACTTTAATGCACCGAGATTTCGGGGAAAGACAAATCACACACCCCTTTATCCCCTCTCCCTTACCCACACTCCATCGCACAGAGGGGACTTCCAAGGCCCTTGTTTCAAATCTCAAGTTTTTGCACTGTCCCCTTTCTCGGAAAGAAAGTAACAACCCCACGTTAGCGGACTCGCTTATGAAACCTTCATTCATACTTCTTACAATCTTCACGTTTTTTGCTTGTTCCGGACCCAAACAGGCCCTGGAATCCCAGCTGGACAAAACCCCTAACAAGCAAAAAGCACCCCTTTCCTACTATGAAGCCACTCTGAACCCATCCGACTTCGACGACGACGTCAGAATCGTGCAGAAGAGCGACACGGCCGGAAGGCAGCTGGATGAGGTCAATATTCCGAAAGATAGCGTTGCTGTCGAAGAGGAAATCCTGCAAGGGTTCAGAATCCAGATTTTTGCTTCTGCCAGCATTGACGAGTCAAACTCCACGAGGGCGATGGCACTCGGAAGGCTGGTTCAGGATTCTGTCTACGTTGTCTACGACCCGCCGGTGTATAAAGTGCGTGTAGGCGATTTCCCCACCCGACTTGAGGCCAACCAGCGTCTCTCCGTGCTTATTGATCGCGGATTCCCGGACGCATGGGTTGTGCCGGATAGAATTGTGCAGAGGAAGGTTAAAAGAGTTCCGAGGTAGAAGTCTGACTTCTTACCTTGCTGAAACAATTTCAGAAGTCAGACTTCTGACCCGATTTACCCCACATTCTCATACATCTTCTCAATAATCGGAGCGTATTTTTGCTCCACCACCTTGCGCTTGACCTTCTGTGTTGGCGTGATTTCACCGTTTTCCACAGTCAAGGCTTGCGGCAAAAGCTCAAACCGGCGGACCCGCTCGAAATGCGATAAGTCCTTTTGGAGTTTTTCGATTTCCTGATGGAACAGCTTGCGAATCGTATCCTTGGAAATGAGCTCGGATTCGTTCGAGAAACCCACGCCGGCGCTGTTCGCATAGTCTTTCAACGTGTCGAATTCGGGCACAATAAGGGCTGTGCAGAACATGCGGCCGTCGCCGATCAGCACAAACTGGTCGATGTATTTGCTCTGTAAAAACAGGTTTTCAATGGGCTGGGGCGCAATGTTCTTGCCGCCCGAGCTGACAAACAGGTGCTTTTTCCGGTCTGTGATCATCAGGTGGCCTTCCTTGTCGAACATGCCCACATCGCCCGTATGGAACCACCCCTGCTTGTCGATTACTTCCTCCGTCGCCTTCGGGCTATTATAGTAGCCTTTCATGATGCAGGGGCCTCGGGCCAGGATTTCCCCGTCCTCCGCGATCTTGATTTCCACCCGTTCTATCGGCTTCCCGACCGTCCCGAACTTGAAGTCGTTCAGCCTGTTCACAGTCAATACAGGCGATGTCTCCGTGAGGCCGTATCCCTCGATGATTTGGATGCCCACCGCTTCAAAGAATTCGCCCAGATCCTTGGAGAGCGCCGCACCGCCTGAGACAAAAAACCTGATCCGCCCGCCCGTCCTCGCCTGGAGCTTCGAAAACACGAGCTTTGAAGCGATCGCATGTTTGAGTGCCAGCCCTGCCCCCACACGGCCGCGTTTCTTTGCCGCCGCATATTCGCCCCCGACTCCCACAGCCCAGTAAAAAATCTTTTGCCTGATGGGCGGGCTGTTGTCTACTTGTTTCAACATGCGGCCGCGAATCCGCTCGAACAATCTCGGAACAGTTGTCACGATCGTCGGCTTCACTTCCACCAGGTTGTCCCGCACGGTCTCGATGCTTTCGGCGTAGGCGACCTGAGCGCCGGTGGACATGGCCGTGTAGTAACCCGCCATGCGTTCGAACGAGTGGCACAAGGGAAGGAACGAGAGCAAAACGTCCGACGGTCCGAAGGGAATGGCATCGGCCGACGCGATAATATTGGATACAAGGTTATCGTGCGTTAACATGACGCCTTTGGGGTTTCCTGTCGTTCCGGAAGTATAGATGATCGTGAGCAGGTCTTCAGGTTTGGGCTTCGCCATGCTCTCCCGGAAGAAGCCCGGATTCGATTTTTCAAACTCGGTGCCGAGTGCGTAGACCTTTGAAAACGCCAGAACGTCCTTGTCCTCGATGGCTCCTTTTTCAGTCATAATGATACAGCGCTCCAGCGTCTTCACGTCGTTCTTGATCTTCAAGACTTTGTTCAGCTGGAACATGTTTGAGACGATGGCGATTTTTACCTGTGCGTCGTTAAAGATGAACTCGACTTGTTTGGGGGTGAGCGTTGGATAAATCGGCACGTCCACGGCGCCCAGGCAAACGATAGCCATGTCCGCCACGATCCATTCGGGCCTGTTCTCGGCTATGATCCCAACCTTATCGCCCTTTTTGAGGCCAAGCGAGGCGAGGCCCATCCCAAAAAGCTCCACATTCCTTCGGTATTCTTGGTACGTGATCCCTTTGTATGCTCCGTCAACCTTGTGCATGAGCATCGGCCTCTGCTCATCCGCAAATCTTGACGTGATTCTGTCGAACATCTCGGGGATGGTCGAAAACGCAACCAGAACAGACATGAGGCCTCCAAAATTCCTGAATGAATTCTCTTAATGCGGTTCAAAATTACTCCAACACGCCATCAGAAGCAAGGGAAAGCCCTTTTGGCATGAAGCTTGAGCGTCATGTCATATCTTCTTTCCCAGAAACGTTGATGTGCACACAACTTGCGACGGCTTGATGTCTTGGGTCCTAATGAGCGCTCCGGCAATCTGTACCCCTCACTCACCAGCCGCCTTGCTTCATCCGAAGGAGTTATGTCAAGACCATACTTTGTAATTTTCACAGACGCCTCATTTTTAACTTGACAAACCACCCGTAACCCGCTATCTTTAAAACCAGTTGCGCCTCCCGAAAATGACCTGTGAAGACGACCCTCCAATGAGAGAAATAGGAAAGCGCAGCTTCCAGCTTCACCCTTTTCACTAAGTTCATTCAAACGAAAGAAATCGAACATCCACCATCCTGAGTGATTCAAGTCGGGATGATTGTGTACGAAGATTTCTTTTTTTCTTCACGACAGCGTTAACGTGCTTTAACATGACGAGACCAAATCCGAAATCCGCAATACAAAAATTCATTCACGATCCATTCACATTTTAAACGGTAAGGAGTTGTCATGATCGAAACGGAAGCCAAGAAAGTCTCGGCGAAAACGAAGGAGACGCCGCAGGCTGAGCGAGGGCTGAAATTCCAAAGATATTACACAAAGCCGGGAGTCCATCCTTTTGATGAGATAGAATGGGAGTTGCGTACTGCCGTTATATCTAATGAGAAGGGTGAGAAGATTTTCGAGCAGAAGGACGTCGAGATTCCAAAATCATGGTCGATGACGGCAACGAACGTCGTGGTGTCGAAGTATTTCCACGGCACGCTCAACATGCCGGATCGCGAGCGCAGCGTGAAGCAGCTCATTGAGCGCGTCGCGCGCTCGTACCACAAGTGGGGCCTGAAGTGCGGCTATTTCTCCTCGCAGGAAGATGCTGATATTTTCTACAGCGAACTTTGCTTCCTGCTTGTCAACCAGTATATGGCTTTCAACAGCCCTGTGTGGTTCAACGTGGGCGTGGAAGAAAAGCCGCAGTGCTCGGCGTGCTTCATCAACTCGGTGAAAGACTCGATGGACTCCATCCTGACACTCGCCAAGACCGAGGGCATGCTGTTCAAGTTTGGATCGGGCACGGGTTCCAACCTCTCCACCCTCCGCTCATCCAAGGAACGCCTCTCGGGCGGCGGCACGCCGTCTGGACCGGTTTCCTTCATGAAGGGCTTTGACGCTTTCGCGGGCGTGATCAAATCGGGCGGCAAGACCCGCCGTGCGGCAAAGATGGTGATCCTGAACGCCGACCATCCCGACGTCCCTGAATTCATCAACTGCAAGGCGGAAGAAGAAAAGAAGGCCTGGGCACTTATCGAGGCCGGCTACGACGGCGGGTTCAACATGCCGGGCGGGGCATATGACACCATTTCCTACCAGAACGCCAACCACTCCGTGCGTGTGACGGACGAGTTCATGAAAGCCGTTATCGAAGACAAGGATTGGTGGACACTTGCCGTCACGACAGGCAAACCTGTTGAAAAATACAAAGCCCGCGATCTGATGCGTCAGATTTCCGACGCTGCCTGGGTGTGCGGCGACCCAGGTTTGCAATACCACACGACGGTCAACAACTGGCACACGAGTTCCAACACAGCTCCGATCAACTCGTCGAACCCGTGCAGCGAGTACATGTTCCTGGACGACACCGCCTGCAACCTTGCCTCGCTCAACCTGATGAAGTTCCGCAAGGAAGACCACAGCTTCGACGTCGAGTCGTTCCGGAAAGCAGTACAGGTTACGATAACGGCGATGGAGATCTCGGTGGACAATTCCAGCTACCCGACTCCCGCCATCACACAGAACAGTTATGATTATCGCCCTCTCGGCTTGGGCTACGCCAACCTCGGCGCGCTTCTCATGTCCCGCGGCCTGCCTTACGACGGTGAAGAAGGCCGTGCGATGGCTGCCGCGATTACTTCATTAATGAGCGGCGAGGCGTACAAGCAATCTGCCATCATTTCAAAGGAAATGGGCCCATTCAGAGGCTTCGAAAAGAACCGTGAGCCGATGCTGAATGTGATGACCAAACACGGCATCTATGCTGAGAAAATCGACAAGAACCTCGTGGAAAATGAGCTGTGGGAAGCCTCGGCAAACGTGTGGAAAGACGTCGTAACCATCGGAAAAGAATACGGGATCCGGAACTCGCAAGCCACCGTGCTCGCACCGACGGGAACCATCGGATTCATGATGGACTGCGATACCACGGGCGTGGAGCCTGATATTGCGCTCGTGAAATACAAGAAACTCGTGGGCGGCGGAATGCTGAAGATCGTGAACCAGACCGTGCCCGAAGCGCTGACGAAACTCGGCTACGACGACGAGCAGGTGGAGCACATTGTGGCCTATATCGACAAGAGCGATACCATCGAAGGCGCCCCGCACCTGAAAGAATCGCATTTGCCGGTGTTCGACTGTGCTTTCAAGCCGGCAAAAGGCAAGCGTTCCATCCAGTATATGGGCCACATCCGCATGATGTCGGCCACCCAGCCGTTCCTATCCGGCGCCATTTCCAAGACGGTGAACATGCCGAGCGAAATAACGTCCGCAGAAATCATGCAGGCTTACATCGAGGCCTGGCAGCTGGGGCTCAAATCCATCGCGGTCTACCGTGACGGGTGCAAACGCACGCAGCCTCTGAGCACAAGCCTCGAAGGCGAGAAAGCAAAACCGAAAGTGCAGCCAGCCCGCAGACGCCTGCCGGACGAGCGGCATTCCATTACGCACAAGTTCAGCATTGCGGGCCACGAAGGCTACGTTACCGTCGGCATGTTTGAAGACGGGTCTCCGGGCGAGCTCTTCATCACCATGTCGAAAGAAGGCTCCACAATTTCCGGCCTCATGGACTCGCTCGCCACGTCGGTTTCGATCGCCTTCCAGTACGGAGTTCCGTTGAAGGTCATGGTGGACAAGTTCAGCCACGCCCGTTACGAGCCGTCCGGCTTCACAAACAACCCGGACATCCCGATTGCGAAATCCATCAGCGATTATATTTTCCGATGGCTCGGCAAGAAGTTCATCAAGGAAGAGACCGGCGAGGCGATATCGCCGCAGCCAGTCGAATCCCCGAAATCGTCCGACGCTTTGGCGACATTAACGGCCGCAGCGCACAAAGCCGCTTCCGTGGTGGAGCGCAACGAGAAGGTCGTGTTTGAAGCCCAAGCCGACGCGCCGCCGTGTCACGAGTGCGGAAGCATCATGATCCGAAGCGGGTCTTGCTACAAGTGTCTGGAGTGCGGCAGCACATCAGGCTGTTCTTAAAAAAATCAAGGTCACGCTGAGCGCAACGGAGTGAAGTCGAAGCGTGCTCTCAGCGGTAGCAGTCTTCGTCTTCGCTCATACAAAACATTCGCTGCCTGCCCGCCTTTTGGAGCTACTGAGGCAGGCGGGCGCTCAGACTGAAAGTGATTTACTAAACGCCGGGGAGGGCAACTTCTCTGGCGTTTTTTATTGCGTCGGCGCAAAACAATAATAGGAGTCACAATGCAAACACTCCTCCTTGTCCTCCTCTCCCTCTTCGCCTACACGGTGATCATCTTCGCCTTCCTGCGCTTCTTCAGCCACCTCAGCGACCGCGACGCGGAGATACGTCACATGCTGATGTCAAAACAAACTCGAAAGCGAGGCCCCATGCCAAAGAGGAAGCTGAGATTAGCTAGGACTTGACGTTGTTGACTTGAACTGAGGTTCGCAATACATTAAGCGTCGGTGGAAGAGAGATCATCGGCGTCTTGATTTCAACTGCTCCCTACTCCGAACGCCTCGCTCCCTCTGTCCTTCGCCCGCCGTTTTG
>JANOGR010000230.1:0-7414 GCA_031406095.1 Ignavibacteriales bacterium | reverse complement strand
ACAAGGTCAGGATTTCTTTGCCCCCCGGTAAGGAACATATTGCTCAAGACGCTGCCCAGGTAAAGCAGAACAAGGAGGCCGCGAAAGCGTGCCTTCTGGCCGCCGACAAGTTCATCAAAGAAGGCGACTTCGAAAAGGCGCGTGTAGAGGTTGAGCGGGCCCAGAAGCTCGACCCAACTCATCCGTACATCACTGCGTTTCTAGACCGGATATCCTACCTTGAGGATGAAAAGAAGAAGAACGCTCCCAAGGTAGAACCGTCCGCAAAAAAAGAACCGGATCCTCCGCCGCCTGTAACAACGCCAAAACCTGTCGCTGCTCCGCAAGCACAAAAACCGGCCAGCCCGGCAGCGCCGCCATCAACTCCTCCAACTCAGCCTGTGCCGCCGGTCGTTCCTGCAGCGCAAAAACCTGCCACACAACAAGCTGCGGCTCCTCCGGTTGCGCCTTCAACTCCGGCAAAGAAACCTGTTGACACTGCCAAGATTCTGGAAGGCGTCAAGAGCATGCTTGCCTCCTCGCCTGGTCCAACTTCGGCTCCTCCAAAGAGTGCGCCTGCGGCAGGTCCTCCAAAAGGGGAACTCGACCAGATGCGCAGCCAGATCGAAGAGCTGTCGCGTGCACTCCTTGAAGAAAAAAAGGCCCGAGAGGAAATTCGCGAGCATCAGCTTCAAGGCGCGGTGAATCAATTGCGGGGGGCCCTGGAGAAAGCGTGGGTGAACGGCGCACCCAAAGATGCCGAGGCGCTGGCATGCCGCCAGCTTGCGTTGTCCCTCAACATCCCGCCGGAAGTGGAGCAGTCTGTGCGCAGGGAAGTGAAGATAGAGATGTACAGCAAGGCTGTAAAGGAAGTGATTTCCAAGCGCAAGCTCCTCCGGAGCTCGTCTTCGACGCTCGAATGGCTGAGAAAAGTGTATCAAATCAGCATGACGGAGTATCTCGAGAACGAGTCAAAATTCCTGCTCGACCTTGTTGCGGATCAGTATAGAGGGACGGTCCTGTTTGTTGCCGAGGATGGAAGACCACGAAACGATGTCAGCACCCGGCTGAAGTCCTCGGGGTACGCTGTGGTCTTTGCTCAAACGCCTGAAGTTGCGCTCGAGAAGATCGAGAAGATCAATCCCAACGTCATCCTCACAGAGCAGAAGTTCCCCGACGGTTCATTGAGCGGCATCAAATTGCTCCATGTGCTGAGAACGAATTCAAAATTCAATTTTATTCCCTGCATCCTTCTGTGCGAAAAAACCGATTACGACACGCTCAAGTCGGGCGATCTGAGGGCGAATGAGGCAATCGTCAAGAAACCGGTCGATTTCGACGATCTCACTTCTGTGATGAACGAAAAACTCGTGCAGTTTAGAGAATATATTTCATCCCTGGTGTAGTCCCATGGGCAATCGCCCCATTGAAAGGAATGGTTATGAGTCATAAAATCCTGCTTGTGGAAGACGACGAAGACAACCGCGATCTTGTTTCGTTCGTCCTTCAGCGAAGCAAGCTCGACGTTGAATTGCTGATAGCAGAAAATGGCGAGCAGGCCGTTCAAATGGCGACGGCAAACCCTCCCCATCTCATCCTCATGGACATGCAGATGCCGGTGATGGATGGATGGCAGGCTGTCCCGCTTATCAAGGCTGACGAGCGAACCAAGGACATTCCGATTATCGCATTCACAGCACAGGCCAGGGCAGAGGACAAAGCGCGGACGAAGGCGATCGGGTGCGTGGAGCACTACAGTAAGCCGATGGATCCGGAGGAGCTGTTGACCCTCATTCAAAAGTACCTCAATTCATGACCTCATGAACCCCCATCAATCCTAAGGACTTCATGTTTCGATCAAGACTATACTGGAAGGTGTTCGCAAACTTTGCCATGCTGCTCGTTGTTTTGACAGCGATGACCGTGTTGACGCTGAACATCCTGGGAGAGATTCAAAAGAATTTCACGGTCGCCCTCGGGGAGACGAAATCCCTTACGAGTTTAGAGCTCATGCGGCGGTTTCTCACCGATGTTCCCTCGGCCGCCTATGAGTATGCGTTCACCGGTTCCAAGCAGGCCAAAGTGACTTACGAAAACGGCTGGAAAGATTTCGATGATGCTTTGGCGGAAGTCCAAAAAGACGTGAATGACAGCCTCTCAATGAAGACGCTCAAACTGATCAAAGATAATTATCAGCTGTGGCTGCAAAACGTCGGCGACAAAATGATCCTCCTGAGAGACAATAATCTCTCCGGCAAAGAATTCGAGGTGGAATTCCGCTCCATCGTTCGACTCGAATCCCAGATCCAGTACATGTCAAACGCCAGGGCATTTACGAGAGATATTTTTCAGCGTAACCTGACGGCTCAGCCTCAATCCATCGAACGGGCAAGCGCGATAAGTCGCGATCTGGGGCTCTTCATCGGTTTGATCAACATCCTTCTTGCTCTCTTTGCCGTTGCGCTTGGGATTGTTTTGACACGGTCCATCACCCGGCCGGTGCGAATGCTGAAAGAAGGAACGCAGAATATCATGGAGGGGACATTCCGGCCGATTTCGCTGAACCGGACTGATGAACTTGGCGAATTGGCCACCGCCTTCAATAAAATGTCTACCATGCTCGGAAATAATTACGCGAGGCTAACGGCCTATTCTGAATTAGTTACGACGCTGAACAGTCTTGAAAGCATCCGGGAGGTAGAATACCACAGTCTTCAACTTCTTTGCAAAACCACGAAATCTTCCATCGGCGCTTTCTATCTGCTGAACGGCGAAACGGGCATGCTCGAACTCGTCGCAGGATATGGGCTGAGAGAGAACGGTGAAAGAATCAAAATCCTGCGCGTCGGCGAGGGTATCCCGGGTCAATGCGCCCGCGAGAAAAAAACGATTGAAGTAAGCGATATTCCCCTGTCATCCGACTTTACCATAGACACCGGCCTCGTCCAGGTGGCGCCGAAAAACATCATGGCAATCCCCATTATTTTCCAGGAAAGGGTTCTTGGCGTCATTGTCCTTGGGTCTTTGCATGACTTTGGAGAATCCGAGAGAGATATTATCAGCAATTCCGTTCCACAGCTTGGTGTGGCCGTGACGAACGCGATGAGCGATGAGGCGACCAAGAAGCTTTCCATGGAAATTGCCAAGCGGAACGAGGAGGTCAGCGCGAAGAACTCAGAGCTTGAAAAGGCGTATCGAGTCAAATCGGATTTTCTGGCCAGCATGTCACACGAGTTGCGTACGCCATTAAACTCCATTATCGGATTCAGCTCCATCTTGCTTGCACCAAATTCACCAGAGCCGCTTACCAAGGACCAGAAGATGGCCACCGAGAAGGTGCTGAAGAATGGCCGGCATTTGTTGCAGCTCATCAACGATATTCTCGACCTCTCCAAGATTGAATCGGGCCGGATGACGCTTAGTCTCGAGACGGAAGATATTGCTTCGGTGATCTCGAACTGTATTTTCACTGTCGAGCCGCTTATGAAGTCCAAGAACCTCAACCTCGTTCAGGATATTGCGCCCGGCCTTCCAAGCCTTACGACCGACATTGTGAAAATCAGGCAAGTTATCGTAAACCTCCTGAGCAACGCCACCAAGTTCACGGAAAAGGGCGATATTACGATACGAGCGTGGCAATCTGGAAACATGGTGTCGATTTCGGTCAAGGATTCCGGCATCGGTATTGAGAAAAAGAACTTTAACATGATTTTTGAAGAGTTTGCGCAAGTTGACAGCAGCAACACACGGAAATACAAGGGAACAGGTCTCGGGCTTCCGATCGCTAGACGATTGGCAAGAATGCTGGGGGGCGACTTGACCGTCGATAGCGAATACGGTAAGGGGTCTACTTTCATCTTAACAATTCCTCCGGTCGTTTCTGAAGAGAAACAGGCCGAGGAAAGGGAAGAGACCCCGAAGCCCGCGCCTGTACCCCTTTCACAGTATCTTCCCCCGCAGCCGGGGGCCAAAGGAGTTCAGATTTTGTGTATCGATGACGACCCCGATGTCATCGAGATTCTTCGCAAGTACCTCATTCCGGAAGGTTATTCAGTGGCGGGCGCTCTTTCGGGCGAAGAAGGGCTCGCAGCAGCTGCCAGGGTGAAGCCAGCGCTCATTACGCTGGACATCATGATGCCGAAGAAAGACGGCTGGCAGGTGTTGCGCGAGTTGAAGCAAAACCCCCTGACCAGGGACATTCCGGTTGTCATGCACTCCATCGTTGAAAACAAGCCCCTTGCGATGTCGCTCGGAGCTGTGGATCTTTTGACCAAGCCCACTGAACCCTCGCGGCTGCTGTCCGTCGTGAAGCAATTCATCAAGTCGAACGACCAATACATTCTCGTGGTGGATGACAATGAGGACTTTGCCCTCACGGTCAAGAACCTGATGAAGGCAGACGGATTCAACATCAAGATCGCAACCGGCGGCAAAAAAGCCCTTGAGCTGTTGAAAGAATCAAAACCTGCACTTATTCTGCTCGACCTCATGATGCCCGACATGGACGGTTTCCAGGTCGTGGAGGAACTTCAAGCTAACGAAGCCTGGAAGAGAATACCAGTCGTGATTCTCTCCGGCAAGGAGCTCGGTCCAAACGAACTTTCCAAGCTCAATAATCAAGTAACAAAATACATGAAGAAGGATGACATCTCGCAGCTCGAGCTCACGAGAACAGTAAAAAGAATCCTGAACGTCAATTAGAAAAGAAAACTTATGTTTGACAAAGAACCTACCATGCTTGTGGTTGATGACACAGAAGACAACCTTGACCTGCTTGAATTTGCGCTCAAACGCAAGCCTATCAAGATGCTACGCGCTACAAGCGGGAAAGATTGTTTGTCCATTGCCAAGGAACACAATCCAGACTTGATTCTCCTTGATATTCAGATGCCCGAGATGGACGGCTTTGAGACCTTGCGGCATTTGCGGTCCAATCCGTCGACTTCGAAAATCCCCGTTATGTTCCTGACCGCTCAGAAGAAGGACGCCAGCAGCATCGAAGCGGGCCTTGAAATGGGAGCAGAGGGATATCTTACAAAACCCATCGACACGGAAGAGTTGCTCGTTCGAGCGAAGACGCTGATTCGGCTCAAGCGTGCCGAGGCAGAACTTGAGCAGACAAAGGCCGATTTCACGGCGATGTTGGTGCACGACCTCCGGAGCCCCATCACCGGCATCAAGTCCGTCATCGATTATCTCGTTGCGGATGGAAAATCAAGCGGTATGAGGGCTGAACACATGGAGTTGCTCGAGTCTTCGCATGAATCCGCCCTGCGAATGCTTGAATTGATCAACGACTTGCTCGATTTATCGAAGTACGATGCCGGCAATATGTCTCTGGACAAGGAACAAATACCAGTCATGAGGATCATCGAGCAAACGCTGAAGCCGATGGAATTGCAGTTCAAGCAGAAAAACATCACGATCAATGTCGACCAGTCTCAGGGAATCAAAGATGCCTGGATTGATGAGGGGAAAGCCGGCCAGGTGCTGATGAACTTGTTGAGCAATGCCTACAAATTCACTCCAAGCGGAGGCAGCATTTCGATCAAAGTGGAGCCCTACAAGGCTTCGCCGGACTCCATGATCGAGACGGGAGAGTTTGTACGAGTTTCCGTTTCCGACAGCGGGGTGGGGATTCCACAGGCAGAGCTTCACCTCCTTTTCGACCGATACCGCCAGCTCTCCTCGGCCAAAAAAACGAAGCAAAAGGGAACCGGGCTTGGGCTTGCGATCTGCAAATTGATCATTGAAGCCCATGGCGGACAGATCACGGCTTCCAGCGAGCAGGGTAAGGGAACAACATTCAGCATCACCCTTCCGACATCTGTTCGATAACTCAAAAAGGAACAGTCTATGAATGACCGAATTCTCATTGTTGACGACGAAGACAGCCTGAGACTGTCCATGAAAATGAGGCTCAAGGGCGCGGGCTTTGAGGTTGATGATGCCTCCGATGGCGAAGCCGCCCTGGATAAGATCCGGGAGAACCAATACGATGTCGTTTTGCTGGATATCAAGATGCCAAACCTGAGCGGCCTCGACGCGCTGCCGCTCATTGTTCAGACAGCACCGAAAACGGACGTCATCATGATGACGGGATTTGCCGATTTCTCCGACGCTATTGAATGCTTGAAGGCGGGAGCAAAGGATTATCTTGTGAAGCCGATTGAGGTCACGGAGCTCGTCACCCGCCTGGAGACTTTGCTCCGGAACAAGGCCTCCGAACGCGAGCTGGACACTGTCCAAAAACATTACTCCTCGATGTTGTGCTATGATCTTTTTGGCCCGCTCGTGAGCATTCGGGATGTCGTTCAACAGTCGCAAAAACTTCACCAGAAAGACCAGTCTGCTTTGTTAAAATATGCGGCCGAGTTGAGCGAATTTCTCACAACAAAAATTCGCGAGATGCTCGATTTATCATATATCGAGTCAGGGCCGTTGACACTGAACAAGCAAAAGGTCGATTTGGAGGAACTCATCACGCGAGCCTTCGAGCGTCAGAAGATCCTCGTGCAGGGTAAGGACGAGGTTTCACTCTCGAAAATAATCGAGCCAAAGCTGTCACACGGGTTTTGTGATGAAGAGAAGATTGAGCAGGTGTTGAATTATTTCTTGAATGCCACCGTGCAAAACACGACTCGAAATGCGAAGGTGACCGTCAGTGCGTCGAACAAGAAGGGCGAGGGCGCCATCAAAGACCATGTTCAGGTTTCTGTGGGGTGCAGTGATTCCCATGTTCTCGAAGAAGATTTGAACATCCTGTTCCATAAGAATGGCCAGCCCGTCGACGCAAAAAATGTCAAACTCAGGGAAATTGTGTTGAATCTTGCCATTGCGAAGCGCATCGTCGAGGCACATGGCGGCCTGTTTTGGATAGGACCCAAAGAGGGGAAATCCATACAATACAACTTCTCAGTTCCGACGAGCTAGAAGACGATTCTCTGAATCGATAATCCATTGGCGAACTCAACAAACTCTTCGAGTATTCAATATCTTTACCGGTTCAAGTTCGAAAACGGTCTGGAAAAGACTTTTGAAGTCATTCTGGATGCGAAATCTCTTTCGCTTTTGAACAATGACCAGGCCGCAAAGCCTGACTGGACCAAATTGAAGTTCTCTCAATGCAGTAATTGCCCGTTGGGCGATTCGGTGGAATACTGCCCCGTCGCCGTCAATCTGTCGCGTGTCGTAGAGACATTCCGCGATAACAATTCCTTCGAACAGACCACGGTCACAGTAGAGGCTCCCCAGCGGACCTACTCAAATCGTGTGCAGCTCCAAAAAGGCATCAGCTCATTGATCGGAATGATCATGGTGACGAGTGACTGCCCCATCATGGATAACCTGCGGCCAAACGCACGCTTTCATTTGCCGTTCGCCTCATCGATCGAGACTTTCTACAGGACGGTATCGATGTATTTCACCGCACAGT
>JANOGR010000157.1:0-4679 GCA_031406095.1 Ignavibacteriales bacterium | reverse complement strand
ACCTGGCCCTTCAGCTCTTTGGGATATGTTCGTTTATTTTCATAATAGTGCGTGCACACATCCGTCGTGAGAGTGAACCCGGGTGGAACGGGGAGTCGTAAATCCCGGTGCCCCGCCATTTCGGCGAGATTCGCCCCCTTGCCTCCCAATAAATTCTTCATAGACTCATTTCCGTCGGCTTTTCCGCCGCCGAAGAAGTACACGTATTTCGATTTCTTAGCCATTGTGAACACTACCTTTCGTTTCTTTTGTTCGTTTTGAATGTTGCGCCTCGCGCAAAAACAACGACGCGAGGTTTTTGGAAAACACATTCGCCTGATCTTTGTCACGCTCGGGATGCCATTGGACCAGCATCAGAAACGGCATACCGTCTTTCATCACCCATTCGACTGCCTCGACCACACCGTCTTCCGAGACCGCACTTACGACAAGGCCCCGTCCAAGATCCTTGACAGCCTGGTGATGGTGCGAATTCACAACCGCCTCGGTGCTTCCGGCGACTTCCTTCAGCAAGGAATGCGGATGAATGGTAACCGCGTGCGCTATCGGATGTTGTTTACTGCCCGCATGGTCGTCAAACCCTTCGGACTTCAAATCACGAATGAGCGACCCGCCGAGGTAGACATTCATAACCTGCATTCCACGACAAATTCCAAATATGGGAACCTCGGAATCGAGCGCTTTCTCCAACACATCGAACTCAAACTCGTCCCGACGTTCATCGACATCCTCCGTCAAGTTGAGATGATCCTCCTTTGTGTAGAATCGAGGGTGAACATCTCCTCCTCCAGTGATTAACAGCCCGTCGAGTTCAGTTACTCTCTCCGCGTTGTCTTTGCGGTGGGAGAGTTTCACGATATCCACAGTGGTATCGATTATGTGAATCCATTTGGCATAGAGGCCATACTTGTCATCGTTCAAACAGTCAGTTACTCCCACACGCATAGAATCAAAACCTGCGAAGAGCAGCGCGAATCACGTCCTGCCCGGCGATGATCTCAGCCTCGATTTCAACGTATCCGACCTCAGGACTGTTGAGAAAAGCCTGGCCAATTCTATCGCTTTTGAGCCGGGCGACGTCTTTTTCGGTTGTCAGGATCATGGCGGCGTGATTGTCAAGCCTGGATTGTTCAATCGTTTTCAGTTCAAATTCTTTATACCAATGATGGTCTGCAAACACAAATTGCTTTCTTACACTCCAACCGAGAGATTGCACTGTTTCTTCAAACGAGCCCGGAGTTCCAATTCCTGAAAAAATCACTGCCGTCTTGTCATTTGCAGCGGGTTTCTTTCCGATCGCCGATGTGGCAGAGACTATTCTTTTCGCTTTGGTTCGAAACCCGAACATTGGTTTGTCTGCAAATCTCCTGATGTTTTCTTGGAATGATTCGAATTGGCGAGCATCTTTGCACCGTGAAACTCCAATCACATGTGCACGTCCGAGAGCGGCGAACCCCTCCCGCTGCCTGCCCGCCGGAAGCAAAAACCGTGGCCCCATCACCTCCTCAGCACTCACGATGACAATATCCAGGTCTCTTCGCAGGTACCGGTGCTGAAACCCGTCGTCGAGCACTATCACGTCGACACCGAAATCCCGAATGACATGCTGAGCTCCCCGCACACGCTGTTCGTCCACTGCAACCACGATACCATCGAGTTTTTCCGCCAGCTGCGCAGGTTCATCACCCGAATCGCCCGCTTCCGCGCACCGTTGGCGGCCGTTACTGACAACAACATATCCGCGTGTTTTCCGCCCATAGCCCCGGCTCAACACGGCAACCTTGCGCTCCTTCGCCTGCAATTCTTTTGCAATGAATTCCACGATCGGGGTTTTCCCGACTCCTCCCGCGGACACATTGCCAACGGAAATCACCGGAGCAGAAACTCTTGTGCTTCGCAGAACATTTATTTCAAAGAGCCAATTCCTCAATCCCACCCCCGCTCCGTACAGAAAAGAAAAAGGAAGCAGGAGTATTCGCCACGATGTCACGGCTAGGCCATCTGGAGAACGCGTTCGGCGACACGCTTCGAAGCACCAACAGTGCCGAGCAGGTTTTTCAGTTTCGACAGTTCGGCGCGCATGTTCTGAAGTCTTTCCTCATTGGAGAGAAGGCTCACTGCTTCACGAACGAGGTTTTTGACCGAAAGCGCATGCTGGATAAACTCCGGGACAATCTGTCTTCCTGCGACGAGGTTCACAAGGCCTATGTTGCGGACCCGGACCAGCAGCCGGCCTATGAGATACGTCAGCCACGAAGTCCTGTAGACCACAAACATCGGAGTCCCGAAACATGCTGTCTCGAGCGTCGCCGTTCCGGAGGTCACGAAGGCGAATTCCGAATGATCCATCAGCTCGTAGGTGGCGTCTTTCACAAGATGGACTCCGTCCATCGGATACAACTTCGCAAAGTATTTTTCTTCGAACGTGGGGGCTACTCCAACCGCAATTTCCATATCCTGCTCCAGGGCGATTCGCCTCGCGGCTGAAAGCATGGTCGGAAAAATGTTCTCAATCTCCTGCCGGCGACTGCCGGGGAGCAAGCCGAGGATTTTTTTGCGTTCGTCGATGCCGTATCGTTTACAGAAGTTTTTTCGATTCATACGCGACTCCAGTACTTCCAGGAGGGGATGGCCGACAAATTCCACGTCAACACCTTCCTTCGCGTAAAAATCGACCTCGAACGGAAAAATGACGAGCATCTTGTCAACGAGCTGACGAATCTGTTTGACGCGGGATTGGTGCCATGCCCAGACCTGCGGGCTGATGTAATAGACAATTTTTACGCCGTATTTTTTTGCGACACGTGCAAATCGCAGGTTGAACCCGGGATAATCGATGAGAACGAGAACATCCGGCTTCTTGAATTTCAGGATCTGTTCGAGCGTGTACTGCATCACCCGGATAAAGGGGAGATGCTTGACGACTTCAACAAAGCCCATAAACCCGAGCTCGCGAATATGATAGATCAGGTGCATCCCTTCCCGTTTCATTCCATCACCGCCGACGCCGTACACGTCGATGGATTGCCGGCTTCGTTTCAGCTCCCGCACAACTCCAGCGCCGTGTAAATCCCCGGAAGCCTCGCCTGCAATGATCATCACTCGCTGCACCATCCATCAGCCCCGATACCAAAGAACGAGAAGAATCAATGTTACCAACCCAAGAGCCTGCAACGTTCTGCGCTCTGACCGCAGAGCATCAAGCCAATGTGGCTGCTGATGAGCCTGAAAGGGACTTTCATGTCGACTCAAACGCGGGATGAACTTTGGAACATTTTTTTTGTATTCGAGAAACCCTGCGCCGAACTCTTTTTCCAGGAACTCCTCCTCCAGTGAGACAATCATCCAATATTGAAAAAAGAAAAAAATTGCCGCAACCAGCGGAAGCCACGGGAGCATCGCGTTCGACATCACGCCGATTCCAACATACATCAGCATGTTACCGATGTAGAGCGGGTTTCTCACATGTGCGTACGGACCTGCCATCATTACTTCCGGGGCTCCCACCGTTGTCACACGTGTCAAGCTGCCCGCGTACGCAACTCCCCAGAACCGGGTCCATTCTCCCAACAGACAGATACAGACACCGGTCAGAAGCGACTGCGTCGTCGGATGGGCCTGCCAGAGCATGACTGCGAGAAACGGAAGCGGCGTGTAACTGCGATTATGAAACAGTTGTTCGCGGAGTTTCCTCAAGAATGGGCTTTCCACTACCCCTGCATGTACGCATCCCGCCGGGCCATCTCAGCCTCGCGGCGTTTTCGAATTCTTTTCTGCTGAAGGATGTTTTCCAAACGGCTTTGCACATCACGAAATGTTGAGAATTGATGGAACGTGATGTTTTGCTGTTGACAATAGGTGAGCAAACTTCTTTTGGCAAACACGATGTCGGCATACCGCGCCGGACATCGGTCCGAGATGCCGTCCCCCACGTACACGATGATGTCTTCGTCCGAGCTCATCGTGAGCATATGATTGCGCTTGCAGTTGCCGCACTGAGGACATTCCGAATCTGAATGCGGGAATGACGGTATCATTTTTGTTATTCCGTCCTCGTTCTTGAATTCGAGGTGGTTCGCACACCAGGGAATCCCGTCGAAACCATGATTTCGAAGAACACGTTCGACGTAAAAATCGAGGCCGTCGCTCAAGATCGCCAGGGGAATTTCTTTTTGTTTGCAGAAACGGACGAATTCCGGAAAACCCGGGTCCAGCTCAAACTGATCGACGAATGCTGCCAACACTTCCGGGGGAACATTGCCGGCCGCCGCACATTCCTGAGACAGACAATCCGCAGCCGTCATCACGCCGGTGAGGTACCCTTGAACAATCTCCTCCGCCCTCCCTCCTGCAAAATGGCGAAAAAGCCTGTTGCCGACGTCCTCGGATGAAACAGTTCCGTCAAAGTCGCAGAACACGCGCAGCATGGCTAACCTTTGGCTACCGATTCCGTCAAGCGAACTGAAACGAGTTTCGAAATGCCCTCTTCTTCCATCGTAACGCCGTACAGGGCATTGGCGGACTCCATCGTGCGCTTATTATGCGTCACGACGACGAATTGCGTGTTGTTGGAGAACTTCCGGAGGATACGGGTGAAGCGGTCGATGTTCGAATCGTCGAGCGGCGCGTCCACTTCGTCGAGAATACAGAATGGACTGGGCTTCACAAGATAAATGGCA
>JANOGR010000151.1:0-5654 GCA_031406095.1 Ignavibacteriales bacterium | reverse complement strand
ATGTGGTAGGCTGAAATGATCCAGGTGCATAGTGTCGAGCGCAGACTTCCCCGGCTCGGTTTTTTTACTCAGATTGTATCGATCAACGTCGCCCTTCCGCATGACGAGCGCGTACGGCCGCCCTTCAGTCGTGAAATGTTTCTCCGCTTCGTCGAGAACCAACGCAACTTTTTCATGTTCGTTGGGAAAATACGACCACTTGATTTGCATCGTCTCCAGCAGCTTTGTTGTAATCTGTCCCATCAACTCGTGCTGGGGCTCGTCCTTCTCGCCTCCGGGCTCGCCGCGAAGAGTCACGACGATTAAGAGCGGGATGCGGAACGTATAAGCAAGCGACGTGAGCGGGTTGACTGCATTGCCGAGTCCAGAATTCTGGAACATGACAACCGCCCGGCCACCACCAATCGTGAATCCAGACGCCATCGCAACGGCATCGCCTTCGTTCACCGCATCGACAAACCGATATTCTTCATGATCGATGACATAGTTAATAATTGGCTTCAGGTAGGAACACGGCGTTCCTGTGAAGAAATCGAACCCGCGGTCAAGACACGGCTTAAGAAATTCATCAGCTGTGATCATAGAATCTCCTTACGATGAGTATGCAACGCTTCGGCCGACATCTTCGACTGTATCCACGTCGAGCCAATGGCCCTCAATGTAGAGTACACGAACAGCGACACCGAACGAGAGTATCTCATTGAGAAGGTCGGACATGTTGAGTGTCGCGAAATCGTTTCTTTGCGAAAGCTTTTCCAGCGTTGCTTTTACGGCTTCAGATCCACGGACATTCGTTTTCATCAGGCCGATCCATTCTCCGTCAAATCTTTCTCCGTTGACGATCTGCCGGAATTTCACATCCCTCAGGAACGCCGGGTCTTCATCATAATTCCTGGTGTAAGGCCTCGTACAACGAACAAAGTCACTTTTCTTTAAATGCTGCCTGCGTTCCGCAGCCGCATCCACCACGACAACGATATCGCCTTCTTCGTCCAGCAGATTGCCCAAAATGTGCTTTCGGTAGATGATGTCTCCGTACGAAATCACACACGCTCCTTGAATCTTTTCTTTTGCCAGAATCAACGATGCGAGTTCGTTTGTGGATTGGTACCGCTCGTTGTCGAAATACTTCACATTGGGAAACTGAATTACCTCTTTCTTATACCCCCGGACGATCGAAATGTTTTTGATTCCACGGTCTTGCAGCATTCCGACCATTTTTTCGAGAAGCGATTTGCCATTGATCCGAATCATCGATTTTGGTATGTGCTCCGTCATCTCCTGCAATTCAGATCCCTGGGAAGCCGCCAGGATGACCGCATGAATCTGCTCATGGTCTTTTTCCTTCAGATAAATTTTCTCGGCTTCTTGCAATTCTTCGTCGTGTTGAAGCCGAAACACTTCCACCAGGGGCGTGACTTTGTCCTCGACCTCAAGCAGAGATTCCGTGTCGTGGACTTTCGACGCTGTTTCCTGCATGGCCGATATTGCCGAGCGCATCATATGATTTGCCCAGATTACTACGCGCACACCATAATCACGAAAAACCTGAGTGGGCGTCGAATAATATTTCGTAGGCACAATGACGACGGGGCATCGGTTCCCCCATTCCTTCATAAACGCGAGGATTTCATCCGGTTTTGAGAGTTTGCTATGAATCAGTATCGCGTCGGCTCCCGCTTCGTGATACGCTGATGCCCGTTTCAATGCTTCATCCAAACCCCAGCCTGCGATAAATGCCTCGACCCTCGCAACGACGCAAAAATCGTCGTCGGTCTGACTGTCTTTGCCAGCTTTGATTTTTCCACAAAATTCCTGCATGTCTGCAAGTGGCTGCTGGGTCGACCTAAGGAAGCTGTTGGTTTTCGGAAACAGCTTATCCTCAATACACACTCCTGCGATGTTGCGCTCTTCAAGTTTTTTCACCAGCCGACGCATATTGTTGAAATTGCCATATCCGGTGTCTCCATCAAGAAGAATTGGTATGGTTGTCGCATCGCACATGAATTCAATAATGTCGAGTACCTGCGTCCAACTGAGTTCGTTGTTGTCTCTCACAGCTTGGGACGCGCTGATAGACAACCCGCTGCCCCAAATCCCTTTGAACCCTGCTTCCTCAACAATGCGCGCTGAAAGGCCGTTATGCGCTTCCATCAAAAACTGGAGGTCCGGACTCTGCAGGAGTCGTCGTAAGTGCGTTGTCTTTTTCATTTTACACCATTCTCTTTCGCGTCATCTTCGTTTCTGTTTGACCTGCAGTGATATACCATGAGCGGCGGGACGTTTGAAAAGACAAAATCTGATTGAATAGAACTGAAGTAATTTGAGAGCACTCGAGAGACACTGAAACCTTTTAGATAGGACAGAACGTGCATGTATTGGACGAACAGGCCATCCGGTTTCAGCCAGGGCATCACAGACTCGTTGAGAATCGATTGATAATCCAGATTCGAACAAGGAAGCGTCGAAATGATGCAATCAACTGTTCCTTTCGAGATTCCTTGAAAATGCAGAAATCGACTGGCCCTCAGTACGTCTCCTCCCGAAAGAATAACATTCGTTCCGCGGATTTTTCTTTTGAGAGCTTCAGAGAAGTGAGGATTCTTTTCAAAGCAGATCAACATCGTATTATCCCGTTTTCTCTCCATAAGTTCTTGCGTGACGGTGCCGCTTGCGGAACCGAATTCGAGGATAATACGCGCGGAATCAAACGGGACGTGCCTGACGAGTGTTTTTACACACCTTAGCGAATCGGGCACCACTGAACCGATCGCGAGGGGGTTCCTGAAGTACTCTCTGAGAAAGAGAACGTTGGTTTGAGCAGTCATGTGATCCTCCCGTGTAGGTAGTTAGCAAATCTTGGTTTTTGGCCCGAAAGCCCAAAAAAGACGTAGAGAACAACCACGGCGCAAACGTGAAACGCCAGCGCAAAGAAACACTGAATAGTCAGTCCGACATCTACCTTTTCAACGGCCACGCTAGAGACTTCTTCTAGGGTGATTGAACCTGCAAAATGCGTCCATGTGTTCTTATCTTTATCGTATTTCCTTCCGGAACCAGTTATGTTTTGCTCATTCACGGAGGCATGGTTAAGGTGATACACTTCCATATTCCTGCAGCGGACGATCAGGGGTTCTCCTTGGACGCCTCTCAAATCCTTCACGTTCTCCACATCCAAATATGTTGTGCAACCAACCAAAAAAATCACGATCAGCGGAATGTGCTCTTTCAGATGTAGCAGCTTCATGATTGCAACCTTGCTTGCGCGACGTTCCTTTTTCCTCTGATCCCGAAATAGCCTATTCGGTCTTTAACCTGCGAAACAAGCTTTCCAAAGAGCCCAATTCTTTGGTCATCCACATACTCAAGGCTCAGGACATGACGCTCTTCACCCTCCTTGGCTGGACTGACTGCATGCCACAACTTGTTACCGTTGAACACTACCAGCGAACCCGCTAATGTGTTCACCTCCTGGTGCTGAACACTTCGTCCCGGCGATTTCCTGAAAAGGTCGTACATCAACTTGCAGGAGGAGTTGTTCTGAAGAGTTATCAAAACGGTGTATCGGTTTCCCTTGTAGAAGGACGTATGGTAGTGATAGTGAATGAAATCTCCCTCCTTAGTGTAGCTATACAGAGCCATCGCATGCTCGTCATCCGCAAGGCAGATAGAAAGATCACGATCAACAATGCTCGAGATAAATCCCATTACATCGGATGTGTAGATTGTCCTAATCAGATTTGTTTGCGCTCGCACATTCGTCGCGGCGACGCTGCCACCTTTCCTCACGCCCAGGATTTTGGTTCGGTGAGTGTACTTCCGAAGGTTCGGCAATTCCTGCTGGAGTGCCGATACGAGAAAGTCCGGCAAGAAAGCCGAGATATACAAAAACTCATCATTGTTCCAGTATTCCTTCTTGAGTCTCTCGACGTTTTGCAGCTTGAGGATTGCCTGAAGTTCAGACGCGAAGTTTTCCTGAGTCATAGACCCTCCTTACTTTATGTTGGAAGCAACTCAAACCTTCTGACCTCTGCAGAAACGGCAAGTGCATGGCCGCCAAACAGTCTGAGTGAAAGATCGTCGCAGTACCTCGTGTACGTTCTATTAAAGAGATCCGTTTCCGTGTTTCGTCTTGCAACAAACGGATCCTGACCCCCGAGAAGCCGTATGAATGTTTTCTGATTCGCAATCCAGTTGACTACTTTCGGAAGAAAGCTTGCAAAGGAAAGTTGTTTGGCGAGTTCGGGAGCTACTGTTTGCGAGGTGACAATGAAGGAGCGCCTTTCACTTGATGCCATGACCCGTGCGACAGCAAGCAGCGGAATGATGAGCTCAGGGAAGAATTCCAGCAGGCCGAGAACTTTGAATATCTTATGATAACCTGCAAAATCACTCTCTGCGATGAGAGCGTACGTTTGAAACGGAGCCAGGTCAATATGCAGACCCTCCGTAACGTCAAAACGTAAAATACCCGGCCTCCCGACTGGTCCAATGTGATCGAATATTTTTGCGGTTAGTCCTCCTTTCAAGGCAGAACTGCGCAAAATCCTTTCTTGCCGCAGGATCTCTTCGCTCATTGAATCATTGAGGAAGCCGGGAACGAACGGAAGTCGCCTCGCTCTAATCGAGGCTTCTTTTTTTGCAAACCTTTCAATCGCTCTTATCACAGCTACTCCATTGGAATCACTGATGACCCAAGAAATTGTTGCATGAGGAAACAATGAATTCAACCGTTGCCGCAGGCGCTGTTCATGATAGCCGGACGCGGCCGCGAAAGAATAGATGACAACACGGGGATTCTGCTCGCTATTCGCCAGCGTGTTTATCCGATCGATGATCATCTCTGCAGCAACCTTCCCTCGAAGTCGAGTCCAGTACCCCGCCAGTCGTTTTTGCTTGCTTTCCCAGAGCGAAGAAGACTCCGCCGAGCTGATGCCTAGCTTGTCAACATTGGTCATAAAAAGTTTTTCGAGTGGATATCCGATTTCGCGACAGAAAGCGACGAGCCATTTTTCAACTTTCGGGCGAGGGTGCGGAGCAGTGGATCCACCATGCGATTCTGACAACTGAGAGGACTGACTGATCATGGATCATAACCTCGTGACGATAGCATATCCCAGGTAACTGCTGACAATGAGAAGGAGTACCCCTGCCAACCTCGCTATGTTGCGCACACTTTCCACACCGAAGGATCGTCGCAACTTTCCCACCCCCGCGATAAGAAGCAGCAGCCACATGAGTGACCCCGCGCCAGCTCCCACCGAAGCGAGAACATTATTGACAGTCGTACTTTCAAACAAAGCTTGCGTTTGAACGCCGGCTGCTACAACAAAGTACGCCACTCCAATGGTCGGCGTTGTAATCGAAAGAGCGAGACCAAGCCACAGTGAATTTCTCCCGCGTTGACTGTTCTTTACCGGCTCCAGACTTATCGTCTTCGCCAGGAAGGCATAACGCGCACCCATATACGTCACAATGACAAAACTGATGATCTGCAATGTGGTTTCGAATCCGGCAGTGAATATGAGCTTCACGCCGAAAAAACCCAGGGCCGCATACATTGTCTCACTCACAACTGCACCAAGACCGACCATCAGTCCGGTCTGCCTGTCGTGTTCAATGGAGCGTGCGATGGTCGTTACGCTCACCGGCCC
>JANOGR010000070.1:0-26229 GCA_031406095.1 Ignavibacteriales bacterium | reverse complement strand
CCCGCCTGCCTTAAAGTACTATAAGGCGGGCAGGCGCTCAGGATGACTGATCAAGCATGGAAACCAAAGAACTTCTCAAAAAAGTCAAGCTGCTGGAAATACGGACAAGAGGACTGGTCAATCAGGTCCTTTCGGGTGAGTATCATTCCGTGTTCAAAGGGCGCGGGATGACGTTCTCGGAAGTACGCGAGTATCAGATCGGGGACGAAATCCGCACGATTGACTGGAATGTCACGGCGAGGTTCGATCATCCGTTTGTGAAAGTGTTCGAAGAAGAGCGCGAGCTTACCGTGATGCTTCTCGTGGACATGAGCGGGTCCCAATTGTTCGGGTCGCAATCTGCATTAAAGCGAGACGTCGCCATTGAGCTCAGCGCGATTCTCGGCTTTTCAGCGATGAAAAACAACGACAAGGTGGGAGCCATCCTGTTCACGGACCGCATCGAAAAATACGTTCCTCCGCGCAAAGGCCGTTCGCACGCGCTGCGTGTCGTGAGAGAACTGATCGATTTCGAACCCAAAAGCCGCGCCACCAACCTCTCCGCCGCCCTTGAATACCTCAACCACATTCAGAAAAAGCGAAGCATTGTATTCCTGATTTCAGATTTTATTGACAGCGGCTATGAATCAGCATTGCGCATCGCCGGTAAGCGTCATGACCTTATAGGCCTGGTGCTTCTCGACCCCCGTGAACGGGAACTCCCGAAAATTGGACTTATCGCATTCCGGGACGCCGAAACGGGTGAACGACGCTGGATCGATTCTAGCGACGCCCGCGTGCGCACCACACACAGAGCCTTTCAGGAGAAAATGGCGCAGGCACGACGGTCCCTGTTTCTTAAATCCAGGCTCGACGGTGTAGAAATCAAGCTGGACCAGCCATACATGAAACCGCTCATCGATTTCTTCAGGCTGAGGGAAAAAAGATGGTAAATCGATTGCGGAATTTGGAATGCGGAATGCGGATTGTCGTTTCACTCCACTTGTTCTTGGCGACATTTGCGTCCGCCCAAGAAATATCTGTCACGGCGAAGACGGATTCGACGAATTACCGTATCGGCGATTGGATTCACTTAACGGTCGAAGCGAAGATCCCCGCCTCTGTGGAGTCGATCTTGCCGGCGGTGAAGGACAGCATCGGCTCGTTCGAAATCCTGAAGGTAGAGGCGATGGAGAATTCAGAACAAGATTCGAGAGCGTGGGTGTTCACGATAACGTCCTTTGATTCTGGAAAAGGCTTTGTGCCGCCCGTTGAGCTCGCCTATCGCGTCAAGGGGGACACGACTCAACGAATCGCGAGGAGCAATTCTCTCATCCTGGAACTCGGTAGCGTTGCGGTCGATACCGAAGGCGAGATCAAAGATATCAAACCGCTCCTCGACGCGCCGTGGAAGTTCGAGGATTTTTTGCCCTATCTGATCGCGCTCGCCGTGTTGGCACTTGCAGCGGGTGTCTATTATTACTGGAGAAAGAAGCGGAAACAGAGGGAAGAGGCCGTCGTTCTTGCAAAGCCGGAGATTCTGCCGCACCAGCAAGCGTTGTATGAGCTGCGGGAATTGGAAGACAAGAAGCTTTGGCAGCAGGGAAAAGTGAAAGAGTATTACTCGGAAGCGACCGAAATCGTGCGCCGATTTTTCGAGGGCCGATGGGGCATCGATGCTCTCGAACTGACTTCGGATGAAATCATGAAGCACATGAAAAATGTTGCCGAATCGCAGAAGGTATGGAAGGAAATGCAATCGTTCTTCACGACCGCCGATCTTGTCAAGTTTGCGAAATACAATCCAACACCCGAAGAACACGAGCACGAGCTGAAAGAGGCGTACGAGATCGTTCGGGCGATGGTCCCGGTTCCAGCAGTAAAAAAAGAGGAAGTCGTATATGCTGGGTGACAGGTTCGCCAACCCTGAGTTTCTCTGGCTTTTGGCTTCCCTGCCGATTCTGCTCTATGCATTCTGGAGGCGGCGAGCTCGTATCATCACCGAAGTCCAGTTTTCCTCGTTGAAGCCTTTCGAGAGAAGCCGGAAATCCGTTCGCGAACGCCTCCGGCACCTGCCGCTTGGGCTGAGAATATTCGGAATAACGGCGCTCATCGTGGCTCTTGCGCGGCCGCAGTCAATCTCGAGCCGTGAAAACATCACCACCGAAGGCATAGACATCGTGCTGGTGCTCGATATCTCGGGAAGTATGCTCGCGGAGGACTTCACGCCAAACAGGTTCGAGGCGGCAAAACAGGTCGCCGCTGAATTTGTTGACGGCCGCACCAACGACCGAATCGGACTGGTCATCTTCTCCGGAGAAAGCTTTACTCAGTGTCCTTTGACGACAGACTATCCTGTCCTGAAGAATCTGATCAAAGAAGTCAAAAGCGGCATGATCGTGGACGGAACGGCAATCGGCCTAGCACTCGCCAACGGTGTCAACCGTCTGAAAGACAGCAAATCGAAAAGCAAGGTGATGATTCTTCTGACGGACGGAGTCAATAACAAAGGAGAAATCGACCCGCTCACCGCCGCAAAGATCGCTTCAACATACAACGTTCGCGTGTATACCGTTGGTGTTGGAGCGCAGGGTCAGGCGCCGTACCCGTTTCAAACGCCGTTCGGCATCCGCCGCGGCATGGTCCCGGTCGATATCGACGAGAAAACAATGACAGCCATCGCAGAGATGACGGGGGGAAAATACTACCGGGCGACGGATAATAGAAAACTGAAGGCGATTTATCATGAAATTGACCAGCTGGAAAAAACCAAGATCGAGGTCACCGCATACAAACGATATGCCGAACTGTTTCCAAAATGGCTGTACGCCGGCTTGATGCTTGTTTGTCTCGAAGTTGGTCTCGGTAAGACTCTTTTAAGAAAGATTCCATAGTGCTTAAATTTCAACAGCCCGAGTATCTCTGGTTCCTGATTGCCATACCGCTTCTGGCTGTCCTTTTTGTGTTTCTTCAGAAGCGGGCAACGATTTTGCTGCATCGACTTGTGTCGGAAAAGCTTCTTTGGGCTGTTGCACCAGAAGTGAGCGGAGGAAAGCGCGCTCTCAAGCATTCCTTCCTGCTGCTTTCCCTGGCATTTCTCATTCTTACAGCGGCGAATCCCCAGGTAGGAACAAGATTGGAAGAAATCAAGCGGGAGGGCATTGACTTGTTTGTGGTGCTGGATGTTTCACTGAGCATGAAGGCGGAAGATATCAAGCCGAGCCGGCTTGAAAAAGCCAAGCGCGATGTTTCTGAGTTGCTGAAAAAACTTTCGGGAGACCGCGTCGGGCTCATCGTTTTTGCGGGTGATGCGTTTGTGCAATTCCCGCTCACGGCCGATTATGCAGCCGCCGACCTCTTCATCTCGGCGGTCGATGTGACCTCCGTGCCTACACCGGGAACCATGATCGGGCTGGCCCTTGAACGCGCCATGAAGTCGTTTTCGACGGATTTACTCACGCAGAAAGCGATCATCGTCGTGAGCGACGGAGAGAATACCGAGGGAGACGTCTTAAGCGCGGTCGAAGAAGTCAAAAAAGCGGGTGTGAAAGTTTACACAGTGGGAATGGGAACCCCGGAAGGCGGGCCGATTCCTGTCTACGACCAGAACGGCCAACGTGTGGATTTCAAGCGAGACAGAGCGGGAAGCGTTGTCGTCACGAGGCTGGACGAAACAATGCTCCAGCAAATCGCCGTCGCCGCTGGAGGGGTGTACAGACGGGCGACAAGCGCGGGGAATGAAATCGACGACATTTTCAAGGAACTCGCGTCGCTTGAGAAAACTGAATTTGGGGTCAAACAGGTCGCGGGGTTTGAGTCGAGATATCAATACCCTCTCGCGCTGGCGATTCTGTTGCTGATGATGGAAGTCTTGCTCTCAGAACAAAGAGGCCGACTCATGATTCGATTGAAAAAAATGATCCCGGCGTTCGGAATTTTCTTAAGCCTTTTCGTTCTCGTTGCGCAAGCACAAAGCCAAACTCTTCGCGGTCATGTCAGCGCAGGGAACAGATCATACGAGAAAGGGAGCTACAATGATGCCGAAGTCGCCTACAAGAAGGGATTATTAGAAGACCCGAAATCTCGGGAAGCTCAATCGAATCTCGGGAACGCATACTACAAGCAGCAGCGTTTCGATGATGCCGGGAGACAATTTGGCAATTCAGCCGTGGCGATGGGAGAGGCAGTAGACAAGGCCCGCTCGATCTACAATCTTGGGAATTCACTTTTCAAAGGCGACAAGCTTCAAGAGAGTGTTGAAGCGTACAAACAATCGCTGAAACTCAACCCGAACGACGAAGACGCACGATACAACCTTGAAATGGCCCGGAGGAAACTGAAACAGCAGCAAGAGAAGAAGAAAGAGGAGCAAAAAAAGGACAAGAAGCAGGATCAACAAGAGAAGAAGCAGCAACAAAACCAGGATCAGAATAAGCAGCAACAGGAAAAACAAAAGCAAGAACAGCAGAACCAGGAACAACAAAACCCGGAAGAGGCCAAGCAGGATCAAACAAGGCAGCAGGCCCGGAAGAAAAACCAGATGCCGAAACAAGAAGCTGAACGAATCCTGGAAGCACTCCGAAACAATGAAAAAGAGATCCAAAAGAACCTCCGGAAGCGTGAAGCCGTGAGAATCAAAGTGGAGAAGGATTGGTAGAAATGAAAAAATCAGCATGGTTAATGACCTGTTGTTTGCTTTGGTGGGCACCTGTGGGCGCACAAGATGCGCTCTTTACAGCTTCAGCTGACCGTCAGAAGGTCGGCACGGGGGAACAGTTCGAAGTGACCTTCACAGTTTCCGCGCCGGATGCCAACGGAATTACGAATTTTCGCCAACCTGATTTTTCACAGTTCGTGCTCCTGAGTGGTCCAAACCAGTCGACGAATATCCAGTTCATCAATGGCCGCGGTTCTGCATCGGTGTCGTACACATTTGTTCTTTATGTCCGTCAGATCGGTAAGCAGGCTATTGGGCCCGCAAGTGTAGACTATAGAGGGAAAACCCTGAAAACGGAGTCTCTTCAAATCGAAGTCATTCAAGGCAAGACGCCGCAACCTCAAGCGCAGGGAAACCAGCAACCCATACTCAACCTGGAAGACAAAATCTTTGTCCGTGCGGTCCCCGATAAACAGCAAGCGCGACAGGGAGAACAGATTACGATTACGTACAAATTGTATTGGAGCACAGCCATTACATCCTACGATCTCGTGAAGGCTCCCACCTACGAGGGCTTCTGGACAGAGGATTTTGAAATGCCGCGCCAGCCGCCTATTTCCGTCGAGGATTACCAGGGCAAACGATTCCAAGTAGCCACGATCAGAAAAACGGCCCTGTTCGCCACTCAGAGCGGAAAGCTGAAGATCGAGCCGATTCAACTCCGCACGACTGTCCAGGTGCCTGCAAAACGAAAAAGCAACGACCCGTTCGACATGTTCTTCAACGACCCGTTTTTTAACCGGGCACAAACAGCCCAATACGATTTCAAGTCCAACCCGTTGACGCTCAGCATCGAAGCCCTGCCTCCTTCGCCGGCAGGGTTCTCCGGAGCAGTGGGCAAGTTCTCGTTTTTGGCATCCATCGACAAAAAATCCTCAAAGGCCGGCGATGCCATAACTCTGCGACTCTCTGTGACAGGAACGGGCAACGTCAAACTCCTGTCGCTTCCAAAGCCGACCCTTCCCTCGGATGTTGAATCATACGACCCGAAACTGAGCGAAGAAATTTCCCGTGACGGCGGCATCATCAAAGGGAAGAAAATAGCAGAGTATATCCTGATCCCGAGGAATCCCGGGCAGCGGACGATCGACCCCGTCTCCTTCTCCTATTTTGACCTCGACAAAAAGCAATACATGTCGGCCAGCTCTGCGAGGTTTGATATCGAAATCACAGCCGGGAGAGATTTCTCGGCGGGTGGAGGGTCGCTCGTTTCCAAAGAAGATGTCCGAATGCTCGGCGAAGACATTCGCTTTTTGAAACTCTCAAGCGGAGAATTCAGAAATCGTGACGAATCTTCGGCCGGGTCGGTGTGGTTTTTCGGCGCCATGGCGCTTCCTCCCATGATGTTTGTCGGGGCGCTTTTGTACCGAAAAAGGATGGAGAAAATCTACGGAGATATGCCCAGGTTGTTGTTTCAAAGAGCCGGGAGCGAAGCCGCGAAGCGGCTGAAGAATGCAAGCACACTTCTTGCTCAGGGGAACACGGAAAGCTACCACTCTGAAGTCTCGAGGGCGCTTACGGGCTATCTGGTTCACAAACTGCAGATTCCGCCAGCCTCGTTCTCGACGGATGAAGCCGTCATGAAGCTTGAGCAACGCAGAGTTTCTGCGGAAACGGTGGCGAAGCTCCGGGCATGTATGGAACGGGCTGAGTTTGCAAGGTTCGCCCCGGGTGCTGACTCCAAAACGGCGCGGCAGGATCTCCTCCAGGCGGCGAAGCAAGCCATCAATCAGATCGAGAGCTCTTTGAGCGGCAAGTCATGAGAACCGATTCCTGCGTGCGACTCAATCGAATGCTATTCGGTCTCCTGTTCCTGGCGAGTTTGGGTTTCGGGCAAACTCCCGGAGATGCATTTCAGCGCGGGAATGAATTCTACCGGGGAGGCCGCATTCAGGATGCCTTGAATGAGTATGAGAACATCCTGAAACAAGGCTACGGGAGTCCGGAGTTGTACTTCAACATCGGAAACGCCTCTTACAGACTCGGTAAAACAGCGCCCGCCATTCTTGCTTATGAGCGTGCAAACAGACTCCTCCCCGGAGACCCCGACATAGCTTACAACCTGAAACTCGTCAACCTCAAGACGGTCGACCGAATAGAGCCCGTGCCCGAGTTGTTTGTTTTTCAGTGGCTGAGGGTTGTTTCAAGGCTCTTGTCAAAGGACCTTACAGTGAATCTCTTTGCCGCAAGCTGGCTGTGCCTGTTTCTTGCTCTCGCGTTGATGTATATTGTCCGGCGTACCGTTTTCACGGAAACCCTCAGATGGTTTGCCCTTTCGGGTCTGAGCGGCATTATTCTCATCGGAGGTGTATGGACATTGCAAGCGTGGGTTGAAAATGCTGAACGAGATCATTCCATTGTGACGGCGCAAGTCGTGACCGCCAAGTCCTCACCCGATGATCAAAGCGTGGATGCCTTCGTGATTCATGAGGGGCTGAAGGTGCGCATGGGGGACAGCGTGGGAGACTGGGTGAGGATCACCCTGCCGGATGGAAAAGTCGGCTGGATTCGTTCCATGCAGTGTGAGCGTATATAGTCTGAGCCGCAGAACAGTTTTCCAAAGAATTCCTTTTTTCTCACCTTACGGAGCTTATCATGAAAAAACTTGCGATGCTCGTTTGGTTTTTTTCTTCGACCCTGGTCGCACAAGATGCGCCTCTCTTTACAGGTGATTTCCCACCAGAAGAATTCGCTCAGCGGCGTGCCAAAATCTACGAGGCGATCGGGTCTAACGCAATCGTTGTGCTGCAAGGCGCACCGAGTCCGCAAGGATACGTCCGCTTCCGGCAGTACAACGAGTTCTATTATGTCTGCGGCATCGAAGTACCTCATGCTTACATCGTCCTCGACGGATCGCGCAAAAGGGCCACCCTCTACCTGCCCCACCGCAACGAAGGCCGGGAACGTTCCGAAGGAAAACTCCTATCGGCCGAGGATGCCGATCTTGTCAAGCAGCTCACTGGAGTTGAGGGCGTCGCTGCATCAGACCTGCTTGCTGAATTCTTTGCGAGCGCAGGCCGCTCTGTGAATGTGAAGACTGTCTATACGCCGTTCAGCCCGCCGGAAGGCTTTGCCACAAGCCGTGATCTTGCGGGTCGCTACAACGCTGATGTGGCTTCGGACCCGTTCGACGGACGCACATCGCGCGAAGGACGGTTTGTCTCTCTCGTCAAAGACCGGTTTCCGATGTTCGAGGTCAAAGACCTGACTCCCATCCTGGATGACCTGCGGCTCATCAAAAGCCAGCGGGAACTCCAGCTGATCCGCAAAGCGACGCGGCTGGGTGGGTTGGCGCTGATCGAAGGAATGCGCTCCACGGCGCCGGGGATCATGGAATATGAACTCGACGCAATGGCGAAGTATGTTTATTACCGGAATGGTGCGCAGGGGGAGGCGTACTACTCGCTCATCGCCTCAGGTCCGAACTCACTCGTTGGACACTACAACGCCGGGAAGAGAATGATGAAGGACGGCGACATGCTCCTTTTCGATTTCGCACCGGATGTCGGCTATTACATGAGTGATGTAACTCGGGTCTGGCCGGTGAACGGAAAATTTAGCCCGGCGCAGCGCGAGTTATACAACTTCTACTTGGCGTGTTACAAGGCCATCCTGAAGGGGATTCGGCCGCACGTCACAGCCCAGGCCATCAAGCAAGGAGTTGCGGTGGAGATGGAACAGATACTTGCAAAAACCAAATTCTCCAAGACTCTGTATGAAGACGCAGCGAAGCGGTTTGTAGCGAACTATAAAAACAGCGCGGCAAACTCCAACACGACGCTCGGACATTGGACCGGTATGGCAACGCATGATGTCGGGTTCAATACGGGGCCTCTTAGACCGGGAATGGTGTTCACGATTGAACCCTCGCTCGT
This sequence comes from Ignavibacteriales bacterium, assembly GCA_031406095.1. GTDB lineage: Bacteria > Bacteroidota > Ignavibacteria > UBA10030 > UBA10030 > JANOGR01. The sequence continues at coordinate 17,658 of JANOGR010000070.1, read as the reverse complement.
GGTCCGGGAAGAGAATATCAACATGCGGCTCGAGGACCTTATCATCATCACCGAAACGGGAAAAGAAGTCGTTTCGGACTTCATTCCGATGGAGGTTGAAGAGATCGAGAAGCTGATGAAGGAAGACGGCATGTTGCAGCGGTATCCGAAAGACACAGTTCGGTAATGAGCGAAAATGGCTGAAAGAATCCCGATGAATTGCTCCTCGAACGTGTTCGTGTTATATTAGTGCGCTATGAGAGCGCGCAAAACAATTCTCCTGGGAGCTTTGTTCTACAGCCTCGCCAGTCTATCAGTCGCTCAAAACAGCGATGACAAAAGGCGCACATATTTCGAAAACATCTCGGTCGATTCAGAGGGCCATGTATGTTATTTCGAGCCCTTCAGCACGAACGGGCTCAACCGCATCGAGTACAAAACAAACGGCAAAAGTGAGCTGGAGATTTTCTTCGAAAGCGAATCAGCGAGGATCAATATTCGGTTGACCGACTTCAACAACGACGCCAGGGTTGACCTTATTTACGTGATGAACGAAAACATCACCGCAAAAATCATACGAAAAGTAGATTTTTACCGCGGGGCGGAGTATTTGGAGCATTTGAAGCGGCATTATAAGCACGCCTTGCTGACGGCGACGCATCCACTCATCAAACACCGTCCAGACGAAGTTCAAAGGGCGAAGGAAATCGAGAACGAGCTAGAGCGGCTGAACAAGCAGCTCATCGGAGCCGGTGAAATGGGTGCGTATCGGCAGGATATGCAATTCATGGAATCGAAAGGGAAGGAATTGGCGGGGGCTTTTGTGGCCTCGGATATCTTGAATTCCGCAGTGAAGAATGTGCTCGAGGGAGACTTTCGAGTACTCTCCCAAACGCCGGAAGTCACGACAAAATACTACATGGAGATCAGCACGCTTTTAGGAATTGACCCCTCGTCCAGAACATTTGGAAGGAAATAACAAGGAATGCCATTCTGAGGGAGTGGCGCTGAAGGCGCCAGGACCGAAGAATCTGATTATTGGCGGGATTTCAGATCCTTCCCGCCAAAAAGCTGGCGGGCAGGCAGCTGGTTCATGTTTTTCGGACGCTTAGCTCAGCTGGTTCAGAGCGCTGCCCTTACAAGGCAGAGGTCGTAGGTTCGATCCCTACAGCGTCCACAAGCTCCTTATCCCGACACAAGACGCCGGCCTGTCCGGTCTACGACTCTAAGAGTCGATAGACTCGTAGAGCGGGCAGGTCGGGATCCTCAATTCTCACCTCACCTCTTCAAACACGCCCGTTTTCCGGTTCTTTTTCACGTTGTCCCACTTGAAGCAACGCCCGTTCATCGCAATGTAAACCCCGTGCGGCAGAGTTTGTACAAATGCCAGCGCACTGCCAAGGTTGAACAAGCCGTCTGAGCTGCCGAACTTGTAGGGCACCATCGCACCGGTCAGGACGATCGTTTTGTTTCTGATGGCTTTGCCCAAGACGCGGGCAGTGACTTCCATGGTGTCCGTGCCGTGCGTAATGACGATTCGATCCGCTTTCGTCGACCTGCATTGTCGAAGCATTTCTTGCCGGTGTTCATCCGTCATGTCGAGGCTGTCGATCAGCATGAGTGTTTTTACATCCACATCAACTTTGCTGCGGCCGAGCGCCAGCATTTCAGCAAGGTGAGTCTTTTTGAAAAAAAGTTTGCCGTCGAGCTCGTGGTATTCCTTATCGAAGGTCCCGCCGGTGACGAAGATTTTGATGAGCATTGCTAGCCGGCGATTTGTTCCGAAAAACATTCTTTCAAGGCTTCGACCGTCAATTGAATGTCGTCCGGCGAATTGTAAAAGTGGGGTGAGAAGCGCAGGAGTCCTTCTCTAAGTGAAATGGAAATGTTTCTTGTCGACAGAGCGTCGAGAACAAACTTGGCGTCGAGTGTTGGTTCAGTTTTCACTGTGACAATGCCAGCTCGTTCGTGGTCCGCAATGGGCGAATATATTTCAAGGCCTTCCAGTTTCTGCAATTCCCGTATCAGAAGACGCGTGATGTCGAGAATGTACTGTTCGACGTTCGCGAGCCCGAATTCCAATAACATTTTCAGAGCAGCCTGCGTGCCCCAGAGGCTTGGGATGTTCAGCGTACCGGGTTCATACCGTCGGGCACTCGCGGCCAGGGCTTGGCTAAAGTTGCTGAAATTCCACGGATCGACTGGGGAAAGCCAGCCGACATGTTGTTGCTGAATTGCGCGCTGGAGGTCCTCGGTAACGTAGAGGAAACCCGTCCCTTGCTGACCCAACTGCCATTTCTGGCACCCTGCTGCCAACGCGTCGATTTTCATTCGCTGCACGTCAACCCGTACGGCCCCCACTGCCTGGATGGCGTCGACGACAAAGAGAATTCCTTTTGACCGACACAATTCTCCGAGGGCGGCGAGGTCGGCGCGATATCCGGACAAAAACTGGACAGCGCTCAGAGCCAGAACACGCGTACGGGGAGTAAGAGCTTTTTTTACCAGGTCAAACGGCACCCGGCCTTGCACCGTTTTCAAAAAATCCAATTCAACGCCATGCTTTTTCAAATACAGATACGGATACACGTTTGCGGGGAATTCAGCCGTGTTGAGGAGAACCCGGTCACCGGATTTCCATTGGATGCCGGTCGAAACGATGTTGAGGGCGTCGGATGTGTTTCCGACCAGCGCGATGCGGTCGGACGATTCAGCGTTGATGAGCTGCTGAACCAAGGAGCGAAACTCGGTGATCATTTTCATGTCTTCTGAAAAATTCTCGAGCACGCCGGTTGACCGCTTTTCCAGGTATTGAATCGTGGCGTCGACGACGGGAGTGGAAAGCGGGGCCGTTGCCGCGTGGTTCATGTAAATCTTACCTGTTGAAGTGTGCGGGAAAAGGGATCGTGCGTGGGAGAGTCTATCGGGTGCCAGCATCGTGGATGAATATAGCGACAGATTGCGAAAAAGAAAAACAGTTGAATTTCAGAATAACCAGCTACGTTTGACAAACGATAACGTGTTTTTGGTAGGCGCCGGTCGTTCCTCCGATGGTGAAACTGAGGAAAACTCTTGGTCCCTCCCTGTGTGAGATGGCAGCTCGTTGCACCGATTTCACTACTCCGGAAAAATCCAACAACTCCAGTTCGTAATTCAGGCCTTCTTTTCCTTCAACGGTAAGAATCCAGTTCTGGCCGTCCAATTGTTCATCGATGAACCGCAGCCCACTCGATTCCTGGTGTGGAACCGGGTGCGGCACGGGCGGCACCACAGCGAGCCCTCCCCGATGGCGATACGTGACAGTTACAGGTTTGCGCAAAGAGAATTCGACTGTTGGGGCATCGGTAAACTGTTCGATCAAGATATTTCTTGCTCTTACCTCGTTGTCGACTTTTATCTGAATGACGGACGTCCCGAGAGGAAACCACGGCTGAAAGGTGACCTTCATTTGCCTGGAGTCAAGGCTTCTGAATCGAAACACCGTGAGATTTTTTTCCCGTTTCATCGTCATGGAAATTCGTTGTCGCCCGACCCTGATATTACGGACTTCGGCTGAAGGCCAGTTGCACGGAAAATACGGCCGGAGTGTCAGCTCATTCCTCAGAGAATTCATGCGCAAGCCGAGCATTCCTTCCAGGAGCGGCTGAAGCACCATTGTTTCAGACCAGGCCTGGTGCGGGCAAACCCCCGCCGGTTGAAATTTTTCCCCCTGCATAACTTCCTCAACATATCCGCCTGCGAAATGTTCAAAAACCAGCAAATTGTTCATCGCGTGGATGAATCCCTGCACGGGACGGTTCCAACGGAATTCGGCAAGCGACGTCCAACCCGTGAACAACGGCCAGACGCTCCCATAGTGATACCCTTGCGGGTTATACATCGGGTTGTCTTTTCGAATGATGCGCGTTCCCCAATCGGAAGAAAAATTGGCGGAAGCATACTCAACGAGGCATTTTTCCGCCTTGTCCCGCTCGGCGATTCCCAAATACATGCCGACCGCGGGAAGGATGGTCTTCTCTTTGCTGAACGTCTTGTCGTTCCTTTTCGCAAAGTTGTAGAACTCCGTTTCGGGATTCCAAAACTCGTCGAGGATTGTCTCCTGGACGTTCTTCGACTCCTTTGACCACTCTTGAGCGAGCTTTTTTTGTTTCAGAGCATCCGCGACATAGGATGCCTCCCGCAGCGCTGCCGACCAGCATGAAGCAAGATAATGCTCCGTGTGAACGGGAAACAACCCGCCTCCTTCGACCCATCCATGCCCGACATTCGTGTTTTCGATAAGGCGGTCTCCGTCTGTATCGGTTGAAAAACAGAACGAAATTGCCTTCCGGAGTCGGTCGAATTCTTTCCGAGCAAACACCGTGTCGCTCGTCGCCCTGAGATAGCGGCCCATCAAAATGATGTACAACGGCGTTGAGTCGGCGGCGTCGTAATGGGCATATCCGCTGGTCGTAAGCTCGTGCAGAATTTTTCCATTGAGGTCTTGGTACTTGCCGAGGAATTCGAGAACACGGCGCACTTTCTCGAAGTCGCCATAGTCGAGCATCGCAAAACTCGTCCACACACTGTCTCTTCCGAAGTACCAGGCGTATCCCGGCCTCCCGCTTATTTTCTGACCGCCGTCCCATCCCGAGGAGCTGAGACCGTACCCTGCCACTAACGATTCGCCCACGCCCGGCGTGTTCACAAAAAACCTGTCCGCCGCCGCCATAGCCCAGCGATATCCGTCGTTGAATTCTTTGTCTGGCGAGATGATCCGGGTCGAATTGAAGAGCAGTTGGTCGAAGTATTCAGCGTGGGTCTTGAGAATTTTGGCAGGATCCTGAAGAAAACCCCTGTACGCCTCCACGGCGTCTCTCTCTCCGGTGTGAGTTCCGGAAAAGGCGACAGTGCAGTGAGGCTGGGATTCAGAGAGCGAATATCGCAATCCGACCGAAACCTGAATTGCGTCTGTATTCTTGCCCGTAAATCGGCCGAAAGCCTCCTCCAATGCATCAAAGGGTCCGACAATCTGTTCTGTAGGTTCTAACGACGACCCTATGACCGAAACAAGATCCCCGCTTCCATTTGTGACGACAGCGGCCCGCAAATTTTTGTCCCACGCAAAACGGAGAGAACCCGTTGCACGGTCGCTCAACGGCCACATCATCCTCAAATCGATCACGGCGGTAACAAGAATTTCCACTGGCTGCTTTGAATCGATGCGAAAATGTATTCCTCCTGCAGGCTTCCTTGTGTCGCTGAAGACGACTTCTTCGATGAGCGACTCGCCGATGTGATACACCCGGGTGAGCGACTCCGGTTCGAGCACGACTTGCGGGCTCAGCGAACTACTCCAAACGGTTTCGCCTTTGTCAATTTTGAAACCGACCCGGATGTCTTTGAGAATCCGTACAGGATGACACCAAACTTCAGCAATGCCGCCGCGTTCCTTTCCCATCATCAGGATTCTTCGTCCGCCCACGTCGAAGAACTGATCCTCTTCGCCCGTTCTGAGCTCCCGTTTGACCACAATGCCGTTTGGCCTCGTTTGCCAGCGCCTGGATGACTTTGCAAGAGGCTTGCTTGTGTGAGAAGACGCCGTGACAGTTCTGGGTTCGAAATTCCAATAACTCACAGAGGGTTGTGTCTTTGGGCGATCCGTGAGATACGATATGCAATTGAGCGCAAGTGCTTCAAGGTGTTTGCGGAATCGGTGCTGTTGTTCCCGGAAAAAAAAGAATGTTCCGACAGAAAGGACTTTCCCTTTTCTTATGGAGTGTTCAGAGATGATGCGCCAATTCTCGTTCAGCTTGATATAAAGGCGTTCGATGGCAACAACGTTGCCGTTTTTTGGTGTGATCTCGTTGTACACCGCAGCAGTGTACTCAGTCCCCACACGGGGATTCCATGTGTAAAACCCTCCCGACAAGCCCTTGAAAATAGGATGTCCCTGGAAGCTGGCGAACCCGCGAATATCCGGATACTCCTTCGCCCATGATTCCTGCCGCCAGAGGCCTTTTTCAATCAAGTTCGGCCGGCTGTCGTCGAAATTCATGTCCGCCACGTATTGGGCAGCGAGCAGCGAAAGGAGAAGGGAGCCGCCGCGTTCGACGTAATGTTTGAGGGAAAGACGCACGAGAGGGTCGAGCGCAACGTCGGGAATTGCCACGGAGCTGTCAAAGTGCCACCAGAGAAGGTCAAACGTGCGCAGGCTTTTCTCGTCGCGGAGAGAGGGGAAATTGACTTTCTTCGATTTGAACGATTTCACAGAGGCGAGAAACTTCCAGCCGGCCTCTTCTTCCGGCGAAAGGTTCTTTGGATCGTGGATCAGATAACCGATGGTTTTCATGACTGTTTGTGAGTGCTTCGTTTCTTCCAAAAAAAGTAAACCGGAACTCCAAGAGCAAGGAACGCCAATCCAGCCCCCGCCTGCCTGGGTTGTTCGAGGAGCGTGTTCAGAACAAACCAGCCCGCGATCGCAACAAAGATGATCGGCGTAACCGGATATCCGAGTGTCTTGTAAGGGCGCTCAAGCCCGGGGCGTTTCCTCCTGAGGATGAACACGGATGCTCCCGCCAGGCCGAAGAAAATCCAATCAGTGAAGACAACGTAGGAAATCAAGTCAGCAAAAGTCCCCCAGAAGAGAATCAGGACAATTGCCCAGGCCGACTGAAACAGGATGGCGAACATGGGGGTATGGAAGCGGGGATGAACCTCCGCGACCTTTTTGAAGAACACTCCATCGTTTGCCATGGCATAGTAGATGCGGGGAGCAGTGAGAGTATAGATTCCCGCCGTGCCGAATGTGGAGATAAAAATTGTGAATGCAACGATGGTTCCCCCCGCAGGCCCGAGGACGACAGCAATAGCGTCCGACGCGACATGCGGCGATGCCGCCATCTGTGTAGGCGACAACAGAAACATGTAAGCCACGTTGATAAGAACGTATAACAGTGTTGCGGCGAGGGCGCCGAAAATAAGCGCCCGGGGAACGGTGCTGTGGGGATCGTGAGCCTCCGCCGCGGTGTAGGTTGCGTGCTGCCACCCCCCGTAAGACCACAAGACGCTCACGAATGCAAGAGTCAGAACGCTGCTGAGTCCGCCCGATGTGTCGGGCAACGAGGCCGAAAAATCAGTTGCCGAAGCAGAACCCCATCCCAGCCCCACAATAATAATCAGTGCTATGCCGGCAAGCTTGAGGACGGTAAAGAGATCCGAGAAAACTCCGCCCCATTTCACGCCGAGAACATTTACAACGGTCACCACCACAATTCCGGCAATGCCAACGAGTTTCAAGCCGATCGGGTTCAACGGGACGAAGTAGCCAAAATATGTTGCGAACGCCACCGAGAGAGCTGCGATGCCGCCCGTGTTGACCACGAGAAAATATGCCCAGCCGTAAAGGAATCCAGTGAGCTGCCCGTATGCTTCTGACAGGAAGACATACACTCCGCCTGCCTGCGGAAGGGAAGCGCTGAGCTCTGCAAAAGTCAGTGCACCGCACATTGCTGTCAACCCGCCGACGATCCATATGCCGAGAATCCAGGCTGGGGACGGTAGCGAAGCGGCGATGAGCGACGGCGTCAGGAAAATACCCGAGCCGATCGTCGAACCGACGGCGATCATCGTCAAATCGAAAAGCGTGAGCGAGCGCTTGAGGGAGGACACGGAGTATTACATGAATAATGGAATAATGGAGTATTGGATTAGTGGAGCGAATGCAACTCTTCGTGAAATAGTGAAGGGCAATTGCGGCGTGTTATGTGCAGGGTGCCGCCAATAATTGCTCAGAGCCGTACAGTTCAGCATGACAGATTTCTACCGGTCCGAATGTTCCCAGAAAATGTTGACATCAGAGATCTAGCTCTTCGTTGGGGTCAACTCTTATGAGCTTATTGCTCTTCCGGATCGTTTTCATTTTCACAAGACCCTCCGCCTTCAGCGTCTTGATCCAGTCCTGCAACTGGGGTTTTCGCACGTCGAGTGTCTTCCTTAACTCATCCATGGTCATCGGCTTTTGCAGGGCAGCGAGAATGATTGGCTTGACAGCATCATACACGGTGGCACTCCCGGCCTTTGTCAAAGTGTATTCCGCTGTTTTCTCTTGGACAGCGTGGGACTGGTTGGGAGTCTTCGGGGTGGAAAGTTGAGTTTGCGAGAAATCGAGCGATAGGGGCTTCTCCTCTTCGACTGCCGACCTGATACTTGCTGATGATCTTCGAAGGACGTCTCCCAGATCCTCTTTCCACGCTACTTCTGGAAAAGGGAGAGCACCTTTCTTGACGAGCTCAGTGTTCCCTCGCGGTACGTCCGTTTCGATTCTCACAAATACCGGACGTCGATCCTTGTTTCGGAGCTCTTCCTCAGCACCGGCCCATGTACCGCCCTTCTTGTGATCGGCACTTACTACGACGGCAAAGTCAGCAAGGGCATAGACATACTTGTTACGGCTCATCGCATTCCCAACGCTGAATCCTGCTTCAGGAATGAATGTGGAAACGAGGGTCAACTTTCCTTCACGCAAGCCCTCACGATACTTGCCCGACACGGCGGAATTCAGAAGGCTGTCTGCCAACACTCCGACGACAGTCCCACCAGCTGAGAACGCACCGTGCATGGCAACCTCGTCCACCCCTCGTGCCGCGCCAGAAACGAGTTGCATGCCACATTCGGCGGCATGTCTTCCAAGATTACGCGCAAACGATTCCCCTTGCGTATCCACATTCCTTGAACCGACAACAGCGATGCCGCCTTTGGAAAGCAACATCCGATCACCGGCACCATAGAGAATTGGGGGAGCGTTGCCTTTGAGGTTTTGTTTCAGCCTTTGCGGGTAGTCATCATCACTTCGACAGATCACCCATAAACCCTTGTTACTCCATTTCTCCACGGCGAGTGCCATGGCCGTCCCTCTCGACAGAAGAGCTTCGAGTCGTTCACGCTTCACAGGAAGAGCGCGATCCTGCAGGGTCATCTGGTTGCATTGCTCCAGAAGGTCCACAGGCCACCAGCTTTTCGTTCGCAGCCAAGCTGCCAACGCATCGTATTCCTTTGTGGCCAGCGGTTTGGCAGCACCGTCGTCGCCAGAACCAAATCGGCCACAGAGGAGGAGGATTGCCTTGGCGTTTTCGGTGATCTGCTCGGTTGTCATGAATTCATCTCCTCAGTCATTGCTTTGAGAGTTGAGTGCCAATGCCAACGGAAAAACGGCCGGACAGCCAGCGCGGCGAAGTTTGGAAGCGACAACAGTTATGGTCCATCGGGAATCCACCATGTCATCAATCAACAAGACCGGGCCTTTCGGCATGTCGGCTGAGTTGACGCTGAAGACACTGACGAGATTTCTGACTTGCTGGTAGCTGTTCTGCATGGTTTTCTGTTCGCTGTTGTCTTTCACTTTGGTTACGCAGGGAGAAAATGGAATTCCCAGACGTCCGGCCAGTCGACATGTAAAATCAGGGACGAGATTCGGATGTCTCAGTGAAGGAATGCAGGTAACCCAAGTTGGAGTTGGCGTGGGATTCCACACTTTCAACATCTGGAGGCATCCCTCGACAAGCTCGTCAGAAAATTGACCGGAGACATACTTTCCATCACGAACGAGGGTTCCCCAACCGGGATCGCCCCACAAAGAAAGCGCCCGCCCTTCCGAGGCACGAAGTCCTTCTGTAATTGTGACATTGGGAAGAACACTGGGAGCAAAGACATCCTTCGCTGGCCACTTCTTGCGCGGTTCTATGACGTGGAAGCTCCGTTTCAGGAACACAATCGCTTCAGTAGTAAGCGCCGAACTCACCGAAGAGGGAACAACATCATGGCCTTCGCAATTCGCACACTTTCCACAAGCGCCGGTCCCAGGATCATCGAGTGCCCTACCCAGGAATTGCATCAAGCAGTCATTGGTACCCAGGTACTCAAGCATCTGCGCCTGTTCTGCCCGGCGAATTGCGTAAAGATCATCGATCCTTCGTTGGTCCGTTTGATACCTCACCGGTGTAGCGTGCCACGCGTTACCAATTTTTGCGACGGGGGAGGGAGATTCCGCTGCGAGGATTTTCAGTGCCTTATCGATTCTACCGCGATGAAGGTTGAGCTGCTGTTCCAAAGCGGTTACTGAGAGACCATTCGTGGCTGCATTAAGCGCCCGGAGGATTTCGTCCACGTGAGCTTGCGGGGGAAAAGCACTTACAATAAAGTAATCCAGTATCTCCCTGTCTTCTTCGCCACTCAACATGATGCCAAATGCGTGATCGACTGCCCGCCCCGCTCTACCGACCTGCTGATAGTAATGGACAACAGAACCGGGTCGTTGAAAATGAACAACGAAACCAAGATCCGGCTTGTCAAAGCCCATTCCCAACGCTACTGTAGAGACAAGCGCCTTGACCTGGTTGTTCAACAAGCGGTCTTCCAACTGCTCGCGGCGTTTCGCTCCGCTTGCCTGACCATTGTCCTCGCCAACACCATCTACTTTTGAGTTATAGGCTTCAACATTATGTCCCTTTAACCGTAGCCATGCGGTTACCATTTGACTGTCTCTGATCGTCAGCGTGTAGATGATTCCGCTGCCGGGGAGGTCATTCAAATGTTCGGCAAGCCAGGCCATGCGTTCTGCCGGATTTGATAACCAGATATTCTGCAATGCGAGGCTTTCTCTCACAAGCGGTCCGCGTGAGACCGTCAGAGCGCCAAGTTGTACAGCCACGTCCTGAACAACGCGGTTGTTTGCTGTTGCTGTAGTGGCAAGGACTGGAACATTCTTCGGGAGAGCTTGTACAATACGGAGAATGCGCCGATAGTCCGGTCTGAAGTCATGCCCCCAATCCGAGATACAGTGGGCCTCATCGACCGCGAATAGCGCTACCCGGTTGGCAACCTGTTGCAGTACGCGATCGCGAAACCCATCGTTGGATAGACGTTCAGGAGCAATCAACAACACATCCACATCGCCAGCCAGCAGGCGAGCTTCGATGGATTTCCATTCATCAGTATTTCCCGAGTTGATTGTCGCAGCCCTTATGCCAATCCTGCCGGCAGCCGCGATCTGGTTTCGCATTAACGATAGCAGCGGAGAAATAAGAAGGGTCAGGCCTTTTCCCTGGTCACGCAGAAGCCTCGTTCCGAGGAAATACACCATGCTTTTGCCCCAACCGGTCTTCTGAACCACCAACTGTCGCTGGTTCTTCAGTACCCCATCGATGCACTCCCACTGGCCGGGTCTGAACTCGGCAGTAGGGTTTGCCAATGCAATTCGCAGATACTGTAATGCTTGTTGTCTCATTCGGTTAATTACCTACTCTGTAGTCTTGCTTGGATATTGGCGGCACCTTGCACATAACGTTCGCGCAAACAATGCAGCGCAATTGCGAACTCAGAACGAATCGTTTTCAGTGAGCAATTGCGTTGAACGACCACAATAATTTTCTATCAACAAAGGAGTGCCATTGTTTTGCCTGTTAGGCGACGTTGCAGTTCTATAATTCACAGCTTTGCGGCACGCCTTTTCATAAACCACACGACGATGAGAACAATGCCAATTAATGCCAGCAACCACGCAAAAGTTCCAAATATCGCCCACGTACCATTGTTCGGGAAGAGAGATATAGCAGTCGGTTCAGTTATTAACGAACCCCTCTCGCCCTGGTCAAGCAGTGTCTCTCTCAGCTTCATCAAAAGATTCGTTCGCTCAAGTTGTGTCGTCTCATCGCCCACCTTCGCCAATTCGCTCTGTGCCGAACTTAGATTGTTATACCAAAATCCAACGTCTTCATCGGGTGTATTCCAGAGGACGGAGGTATATCCTTCAGTCATCCCGCGCTGCTCAAGATATTGTAGAGCCACACCGAGTTCTTTGGCTGCAAGCTCGACCGTGTTAGCATCCGCAGCGCGCTTAAGGTGGCCGCCGCAGTCAATTTTATAGGTTATCCCCTTATAGATGCGAAGTCCACCCCAAAGTAGAACGGGTATCAACAAAATCATACCTATAAATGTTTTCATGGCTCTCTCCTTTGATCGTGTGCCGCAAAGCGATTATTAGAGTGTATCTGCAATGTTGCCTAACTAGTGGATAAACGCAATCATTGCGTTTATTATGCTGTGTAAGGTGGAAATGCGCAAGGTTGCGCCTGCCTGCCGAAGTCGTTTTTTGACGTAGGCAGGTTTATTTGTTGAGCGTAATCTTTTTGTGGCCGATGATCTGATCTAAAGGATTCGCAATCTTGCCAATGGTGGAGCCAAAAACTCGCTTCATTTTACCTTGATCACAATCTCCTTTCTCACAAACTCCTGCCTGGGTATCCGTTCGAAGGAAACACGAAGCTGCGATCCCTCCAAAGTCGCTCCGGTGATCTCTGCGGATGTAGGATTGAGCAAGGACAATACGTACGATTCTCCGGAGCGGCCTTCAACGATAATTCGTTGCTCTTCCCCGACAGTCCTCACGGCGACAATCTTCAGGTCTCGATTTGTCGAACCAATGTGAGACTCGCTTGCTCGGGGAAAAACCTCAGCCTCAATCCGGGCTTCGAATGATCTTGAGAGTGTGCCGGAGGACCATGCAGGGATGTCAAATTTCACATGCGAGTCTAATCCGGTCGTGATGGTTCCGATTGGCTCCTTCTGGAGGAAACCGCTTGTTACCATAGGCGTAAGCTCGATTGCCAGGCTGCTTTGACCCGACTTTTCTGCCGAGATCTCCCAACGTCCGTCCGCCTTGACGATGCGGAAGGAAACAACTTCCGGGCCGACCTTGAGATTTGTAATGCTGACTTCCTTCCATTCCGAGGGAAAATGAGGAGAGAGAGCGACTTTCTTGTTGACCGCATCGACCTCCAGCCCCAACAGGCCCCTCATAAAAGGCAGCATGTATCCTGTGGTGGAAAAACCCTGGTGATGATAGCCTTCACCGAGCTTTTCGTTCATCTCACCCGAAAACACTTCCGGCACAACTCCCAGAGCGTGGTCGAACGCATGTTGGATGTTCGAGTGCAGCACTTGGTATCCCGAATGACTGTAATGATGCTTGAATTGTGCCGTGTTGAAGAACGAAGAGATGAAAGGCCACACGGCGCCGTAGTTGTAATTCGTCGGTTCGAAAAGCTGCGACTTGTTGGAGAGCGACCGCACGCCCCAATCCGTGCACAAGTCGGCCGCGTTGAAAGCTTCCATGCTCCTGGAAGATTTTTGGCCGTCGAGGAGTCCAAACATCATTGCCACGCCCGACCACGGCGTTTTTTCCCTCACTTGTTCGCCCTTCTCCGTGGCTCCGTAACTGTAGAAGCCCTCTTTTTCGAGCCAGAATTTCTTCTCGAGCTGCGGCTGCGCTTTCTTGAGCTGCATTTCGGCCTGCTGCGACGTCTCACGGTCTCCCATCAAGTCTGCCATGAATTTCATTTCCTTGATTCCCTGAACCCACACGCCGCACGTATACACATCGGCGTAGATGCCAACTAGCTTTCCAAATTCCAAAGCTCCGAGTCCCGCGCCTTTGAGGTCCATCAGGCCGTCGCCGTCGGTGTCCTTGCTCAGACACCAGTCATACGCCTGTTTTACGGATTTCCAGCTCGTGCGCAGAAATTCGGTGTCTCCGCTCGTGCGGACATAATCTCCCATGGCGACAATGTACCACGGAGTTGTATCGGCGTGGTTGTAGCCGTAGTGGTAATCGTTCCACCAATCGCACAGGCCGTCACTCTGGGAGAGTTCATGCGCCATTTTGCCCACATCTTTCGGCGGGTCGCCGGGGTTTTTCTTGCGAATCGGAAAATTGTCCTGACGCTGCCATTTCTGCGTGAAAGCGAGAGCATCGCGGACTTTCTGAAAATCGCCGTAACTGTTCATTGCGAGGGAATTGATAAAAGCGTCGCCTCCGAAAAACCAGGAAAATCCGGGGCGTGCGCCGCCGCCCGAAAGGCCAAACCCTGCCACCATTCCGTACCCGAGTCGCGGGTTGACGGTCATGAGGTTGTCGAGGGCCACCTTGCCCCATTCATAAGCGAGATTGAATTGCTTGTCCGGGGTGACAACCTGCATGGTCGTTTGCCGGAGTTTCCGGTAATACTCCTCGTTTTCCCGATAATACCTTTCGGCATTCTTCCATAGGCGGGCATACGTTGCTTTCACAGAATCCATTTTGGTCTTCCCGGTTTCCGGAGAAGGAAGAGCACCGGCGATGACGATTGGAAAAAACAACCCGTCGCTCGAATCAGGCTTCACGTCGATTTTGAATTGCAGGGGATTGTCTGCAAACATGTGCGCAGGGGGAGCGGCCATTTGTTGGGCGGCAGGCGAGCCGCAAAGGAAAATGGCGCGCCATTGCCCCTCAGAAATAACATACGCATTCGCACTATTGTCCCAATAGCTGAACTGGCCGCCGATTCCGGCCGGCCACATGGGCTGCATGACGGGAAGAAAACCGGCAACGATCGTGAGCGGCTGCGTTGTATGCACCTCCAGCAGGATAATAGCGCCGGGTTCATCACGCGGGACAAGGATGTGTTCCCTGACGGCAAAGGATTCATACGTGTAAGTCAGCGTGGTGACTTCCGGCGTCACGGAGATTGAGCGCACAATGTCTTTTGCGAGGATGGGCTGCGTGGATGTTCCAAGCAGGAAAGACAATTCGAAATTCCTCAGAGGTTTCCATGGCCAAACCCACGCCTCGAAATTGCCGCTTTCAAGCCCCATCAACCCCGCCCTTTTGCCGATTTTATCAAAGTACTGGAGGGGCTGTGCGAGGCGGGAGAGTTGGAGGTCGTTGGGGCGAAGGGGAAAAGCCGGGATCGTTGTTTGCTGAGCATCGACAGCGGAGTAAAGCAGGCCTATGAGGAAGAGAATTTTTTTCATGAACAACCGTCTTATTGTCTCAACATTTTTTTCAGAAGCTGGATCTGGCCCGCATGGTATACGTCGTGCATGGCGATTCCTGCGATCGTCGAATGCCCCGACCAGGATCCCCAGATTTTCTTTTTCAGGTCAGCAGGCTTCAGATCTTCGATTGCCTCTACCATCAACTTGTGCATGTCCTCGAGCAGCTGGATATCCCGTTTCCATGCAACTTCAGTCTTGTGTTCAGGCCGCCGGAACCAATTGCTGCCTTCGATGGGAAACGACCCTCTTTTTTCACGGAGAATTCTCCGGCGCACCACATACTTCCAGTAAGCGCAGTGTACAACAATTTCCCAGATGTTATGACGTTTCGGTGAAGGGCGCCATGCGGCCTGCCGGGCAGACAATCCACGAATGGACCCTCTCAGGTTTGGGCCGTGCCAGGCTCTTTTCGAGAAAGATTCGTCGATCAACTGGAGCAAGGACAACAATTCTGAACTCTGTTTCACAGATCGCTTCGTTTCAATTCCAATTCTCTATTGTGCTCCATGCCATCGTTTTCGCGGAGGCGGTAAATCTTGCTTCGGCATTTTCTCCGGCTCAAGCCAGCGCACATGAAGCAGATCCTGATATTGCTCGAGAATTTCTTTTCCCTGAGGATGTCTATTAAGGATTTGAAAAAGAAGCCCTGTTCGGTCCGGACCGGCAAGGTTCACCAACCGCAAACTCTGCCTGTATCCATCAATGAAATTGTCGGCGGGATAAGAGACTGTGAGGTCGTCCACTCGGTTCAAGCCCGGATAGATAAAGGCTCGATTCGCCTGTGCGCGATTTTGGAAGGACATGCTGAACGTCAATGGTTCTTTGAGTACAAAAGGTTTGTAGCGGGCGAGGTTTTGCATGGCACGTTTTGCCGCATCGTAGATTGATTTCCGAACAAGTGTCTGCGGAATCGTATCGCACTCGGCTCTGTTTCTCGCATTCTTAACGACGGCATACGCAACCTCCGGAAACTGTTCCTTGATTTGTTTTTCCAGGACTTGATCGCCCGAAACCATAATGACCGGCACACCAAACCTTGCCGCCGAAACAGCGATAATCGTGGTTTCGGTGAAATCCATTCCGTTCACGTTAAAAGCAGGTTCAATCGTGTACGTGTGGGCAAGAAAGCCGTTTGAATTCGCCTTCGCATGCATGCCGATGCACACGATCGCCTGGTAGGAAGAATTCGGCATGTCCGTGTAAGGGGCGAAAGCGGAGTCGCGAAATTCGAAGACGGCCCGTTTGTCCATCTGGTCGAGCAAAATGTCGGGTTCCGGATTGCCGCTCCCGTGTGCGTCCGTTACAACAATCTGCTTCGCACCGCCGTCAATGAGCCCGGCAATGGCTGCATTGACATCGCCGGTGAGGAACTTCCTGCCTTGTTCATACTCCGGATAGCCGAAGCTCGTCATTTTCCAGTGGTTAATGCCGGAGAGTCCTTCCATGTCGTAATACAAAAGAACTTTCGGCTGGGCTGAAACGTGAACGGAAAAGAGTATTACTGCGAGGAACATCTTTTTCATGGCGATCACTCGATGAGTTTAAGGATTCTTTGTTTCGGTACCAGTGGCTGGTGTGAGCTGTTTGTCGAAGAGCATGCGCTGCTCGCCGATCTGAAGCTCGACGACTCTGGAAGCCAGGCCCATTTCGAGGGAGTTCTTTCGAAGAAACTCCACAGCGCTCGTCGGCGGAGACTCGGAGCCGTAGTGCAGGGTCCGATGATGCATGGGAACAAAGTATTTTGCTCCCACGTCCTTGAATATCTGGAGTGCACCCAGCGGACCGACATGAACTCCCGATCCCAATGAACTCAACGAACCGGGGGCAATGGGAAGAATTGCAACGTCCACATTAAAACGGCGCCCGATTTCCTTGAACAATTCCGGATGATACCCAGTGTCGCCTCCGAAGAATACAGTATAGCCCGCATACTCGATCACATAGCCTGTGTATCCATGGTCGCGCATCCATGGGGAGTCAAAGCCATATCTTCCGCTGAAGTGCTGAACGGGCACGGCGGTGATGCGTACGCCGTCTTCCTCTGTCACATCCCAGGGTTTCATTTCTTTGATTTCTTTGAAACCGAAATCCGGCGCGTAGCGAAGTGCTCCGAGCGGCAACAAAAGAGTACCGTTTTTTGGAAGCATGTCGAGACTGCCGAAACTGAAATGATCGAAATGCGTGTGAGAAACAAGTGTATAGTCAACTTTCTGAAGAAGCGAAGGATCGAGAGCGGGCTGCACCAGCCGCTTCATGATCATTCCGACCGTTTCTGTCAACAGAGGGTCGGTGATAAATACTTTGTCGCGGATCTGGAGAAGCACGGTTGCATGGCCAACCCAGGAGACGGCGAGGTCTGCGTTTTCGAGTACTGGTGTTGAAATCATTGATGGGGCAGGCTCAATCGGTTTACTGATGTTTGTCAGCGACCTCGTCACGATCCGCGTGACATAAGAACTGCATCCGTTCAAAAATAGAATCAGGATTCCCGCAGCACAGATGGAGTTTTCTTTGAATGTCATGATGAAACGTTGTGTTGAGGAATGTACGTAGTGTGGCCTGGAAGAGCAAAGGGAAAAATCCATTGAAGAATGAAGAAAACTCTGCGTACATTGTTTCCCCGCAGGATGGCGTTAACGCCGTCCAACCTTATGAAAACAATACTTTGCATATTTGGCACCCGTCCGGATACCATCAAGATGGCTCCCGTTATCTCGGAGCTGCGGAAGTATCCTCATGAATTCAAAGTTGCAACTGCTGCAACCGGGCAGCACCGCCGAATGCTCGACCAGGTACTCCAGGTATTCGACATCAGGCCGGATTTCGACC
>JANOGR010000021.1:0-17855 GCA_031406095.1 Ignavibacteriales bacterium | reverse complement strand
CCTCGTGCGACCCCGCGGCAAACGGATGTGATGATCGTCGCCGGCACGGTAACCTTGAAAATGGCGTCACGCATCAAGCGGTTGTACGACCAGATGGCTGAGCCTCGTTACGTGATTTCCATGGGAAGCTGCTCGAATTGTGGCGGCCCGTATTGGGAACACGGTTATCATGTGCTGAAAGGTGTTGACCGGGTGATCCCAGTGGACGTGTATGTGCCGGGTTGCCCTCCACGTCCGGAAGCATTGCTGGAAGGTATCATGAAGCTGCAGGAGAAGGTCAGGAAAGAGAGCATGTCGAAGAAAGCGCATAAAGCATGAGTCCGCAGGAAATCCAAGACTCGCTAAAGACCAAGTTCGGGGATGCCGTTCTCGAGTCAAAACTCGACGCTCCGCAACCTTGGATTAAAATTGCACCAAACAAAGCGAAATCTATCGGGTTTTTCCTTCGCGACGAACCCTCGCTTCAATTTGATTTCATGAGCTGCCTGAGCGGAGTGGATTACAACGACGGCAATCTTGGCATTGTTTATCATTTGTATTCGATGGCGCACAAGCACAAGATTGTGCTCAAAGCAAGCTGCACGAAAGACAATCCGAACATTCAATCAGTGAGCGAGGTGTGGGGGACGGCCAACTGGCATGAGCGCGAGGTGTTTGACATGTTCGGCATTTATTTCGACGAACATCCCGACTTGCGCCGCATCCTGTGTCCCGACGACTATCCGGGCTTTCCTCTCCGCAAGGACTTCAAGGTTCCGGAGTTTTACAACGGCATGAAAGTTCCGTACTGACCCGTTGAATCCCCGCCCCAATGCCTTCTATGATTGACTCCAAGGTTCTCCCCACCGATTACGTCACCCAACCGGGCCGTTTCCGTACGTCTACAGGCAAAACCCTGAAGACAGACGAGATGATCATCAACATGGGCCCCCAGCACCCGTCCACGCACGGCGTGCTGCGTCTTGAGATCGTTGTGGACGGCGAAATCGTGGTCGATGTCATACCGCACATCGGATACTTGCATCGATGTTTTGAAAAGCATGCCGAATACATGACGAACTACCAGCAAGTTATTCCGTACGCCGACCGGATGGATTACCTTGCATCGATGAACAACGACTGGGCATACGCGCTTGCGGTGGAACGACTGATGAAAATCGAAGTGCCGCCGAGAGTCGAGTATATTCGAGTCATCATGGCGGAGCTGAACCGCATTGCGAGCCACCTGATTGCCGTCGGCACGTTCGGCATCGATATGGGAGCGTTCACACCGTTCCTCTGGTGTTTCCGCGACCGTGAGCGAATCCTCGATTTATTCGAGATGACTTGTGGAGCTCGTTTGCTGTACAACTATATCTGGGTGGGCGGCCTCTCGCATGACTTGCCGGCAAAGTTTGTCGAAAAAGCAAAAGACTTCTGCCAGTATTTCAAACCGAACATCGTCGAGCTGAACAGTCTTCTTACGTACAACGAGATCTTTATCAAGCGCACGGCAAACGTCGGCGTGCTTCCGAAAGATGTGGCCGTCAATTATGCGTGCAGCGGACCGATGCTTCGCGGCTCCGGCATAAGCTGGGATTTGCGTCGCGCCGACCCGTACGGTGTTTACGATAAATTCGATTGGGAAGTGCAAATCGGCGAAGGTGAAATGGGACAAGTGGGCGATGTGTGGGACCGGTACATTGTGAAGGTACGCGAGATGGAGCAGAGTGTGAAAATCATCGAACAGGCGCTGGCCGCCATTCCGGAAGGAAACGTGCAATCGGCGATTCCAAAGAGAATCAGGCCTGAGCACGGGGAGATTTATGTGCGAACGGAATCTCCGCGCGGAGAGCTGGGCTTCTACATCATCAGCGATGGCTCGACGAGTCCCTACCGCGTGAAAGCCCGATCCCCGGCGTTTGTGAACCTGAGTGTGTTACCGGAAATAGCTCAGGGCTGCATGATCGCAGACCTCGTTGCCATCGTCGGCAGTACGGATATCGTTCTCGGCGAGGTGGACCGTTAAGTTCCCCGCTGATTGCTGAAAGCTGACAGCTGATCGCTCAATAGACATGGAAGAAGTCGGCAAAACTATACTGAAACTCATACCGCTCGTTGGTGACCAACTCTCCGAGTACGCCGTGCTGGTGTTCCTCATCGGGGCAGCTCCTCCGCTTATCTTTATCCTCCTGTATGCGCTCGTAACCCTCTACACTGAGATGAAAGTATCGGCGCATATCCAGGATCGCGTTGCGTACATGTACACAGGATACCACGGCATTCTTCAGCCCGTCGCCGATATTCTTAAGCTGATTCAGAAGGAAGATACCGTACCCGACAGCGCGGATAAGTTTCTGTTCCGCCTTGCGCCGTACCTCGTTTTCATCGGAACGTATGCAGGGTTCGCCGTGATTCCTTTCAGCAGCGCGTACATGGGCAGCAACATCGACCTCGGAGCGTTCTATCTTATTGCAGCTTCCTCCATCGTGGTCATCGGTCTTCTGATGTCCGGCTGGGCGTCCAACAACAAGTGGTCGTTGCTCGGCGCCATGCGCGCGGCGGCCCAGCTCGTGAGCTACGAAATTCCAACAGCCCTGGCGGTGCTGGTGGCCGTGATGATTACCGGAAGCTTGAACCTGAATGAAGTTTCGAAATTCCAGGATGGCGGAATCCAGAACTGGGTCGTGCTCGGTGGTCCTTTGCCGATCCTGCAAAAAATCTTGCTGATCCCGTTTACACTCGTGACGTTCTTCATCCTCTTTCTCGCTGGAATGGCTGAAGTCAACCGCACTCCGTTTGATTTAGCGGAAGCTGAATCCGAGCTGGTCCAGGGGTTCAACACGGAGTATAGCGGAATGAAGTTCGCCATTTTCTATCTGGCCGAATATGCGAACATGTTTCTCGTGTCAGCAGTTGCCGTTTCCCTGTTCCTGGGCGGATGGTCGAGTCCGTTCGGAAGCTTCATGTCCGGCCCGGTTTGGGGCGTTTTTTGGTTCATCATGAAGGGCATGTTCTTCGTCTTTGTTCAGATCTGGATGCGTTGGACGCTGCCGCGCCTTCGTGTCGACCAGCTGATGTACACATCATGGAAAGTCATGACGCCGTTTTTGTTCGTCTGCATTTTCGCAGTAGGACTCATTCTCGTGCTTTGATATGCCAACTGCCAACTGCCATCTGCTTACTGCTAACTGCTTACTGACTTGACTGAGATCCAAATATATTTTAACAACATCTGGCTCGCGGTTTACACAGCCATGGTCGGCATGCGTCTGACGTTTCTCCACCTGTTTACGCCGGCAGTCACGATTCAATATCCGGATGTGAAGCTCAAGCTCCCCGAGCGGGCACGCAACAGGCTCTACGTCAACATCGACGATTGCATCGGCTGCGACCAGTGCTCCATGGCTTGTCCCGTGAATTGCATTACGATTGATACCATCAAAGGAACGCCGGACCAGGACCTTGGGACGACATCGACGGGCAACAAAAAGCGTTTGCATGTCCCCGTGTTCGACATCGACATTGCGAAGTGCTGCTATTGCGGATTGTGCGTATATCCATGCCCGACCGAGTGCATTGTGATGACGGATGTGTACGAGTTTTCCGAATTCGACCGCAAAAACCTGATTTACAACTACAGCAGCATGACGCAAGCGGAGGTTGTTACCGCGAAAGACAAACTGCGGAAATATGATGAAGAACAGGCGGCCAAGAAAGCCGCCGCTGCCGCAGCGCCCAAACCGGCCGCTCCGCTTGTAGCGCCTCCGAAGCCTGAATCCCCGCCGCCGGCCTGACCTTGGACATGTTCACCGTCATATTCTATGTGTTTGCTGTGATCACGCTGGGTGCATCCGCAATCGTTGTGTTCTCGAGAAACATCGTTCACTCGGCGTTTGCCCTTTTGTTCGCGTTCTTCGGCGTCGCCGGCCTGTACGTTTTGTTGATGGCGGATTTCCTCGCCATCACGCAGTTGATGATCTACGTGGGCGGCATCCTTGTGCTTCTTATTTTCGGAGTCATGCTGACGCAGAGGCAAATCGATGTCGATATAAGAACAGGGACTTTCCAGGTATTCCCTGCGCTCGTCATCGTTTCAGCGCTGGCGGGAACACTCGTCGGCATGTTTTGGGTCACGAACTGGAAAATAGCGCAGACGGCCCCACCGGAAACCACCGCATCAAAAATCGGAGAGCTGTTGCTGACGAATTACGTGCTGCCGTTTGAAATCGCTTCCGTGATTCTTCTCGTCGCCCTTATAGGGGCAGCAATGATTGCACGAAGGGAGAAAAAGGCATAGCCATGATGGAACAAGTCCTTCAATGGCTGAAAACCCCCGGACTGAATCATTTCCTGATTCTCAGCGCCATCCTGTTTTCGATGGGCATCTACGCAGTTCTCACGCGCAAGAACGCCATCATGGTCCTGATGGGAATTGAACTTGTGCTCAACGCGGCGAACATCAATTTTATTGCGTTCTCGCGTTACTCAACAGGAACGCTGGACGGCCAAATCGTGGCGATCTTTGTCATCATCCTTGCAGCGGCCGAGGTAGCCATCGCACTTGCCATCGTGCTCAATATTTATCAGACGTTCAACACCGTCAACGTGGACGAAATCAACCAGCTCAGGGATTAGCCGTTTCCATGAAATCTGTTATCTGCCTTCTCCTTTCTGTAATCTGACGATGAATCAATCAACCCTTCTCATATTATCGGTTGTTGTTCTGCTTCTCCCGCTGCTCGGGTTCACGATCCTGATTTTTTTCAATCGTCGACTCCCGCAGCAGGGTGATTGGCTGGAAACATCGATCATCTTTCTTGCGCTCTTCATCTCCGTCGGCATTCTGTTTTCCAAACTGACTGGTTTCCACAACGAAGTGCTCCAGACAACTTTCGGTTGGGTGGATTTTGGGAACGTTCCGGGCTTCGGACCGATGAAGCTGGAACTCGGCATCATGATCGACAACATCGCGGCAATTATGCTCGTTGTCGTGTGTCTCGTGAGCGCCCTTGTGCATCTCTTTTCGATTGGTTACATGCAGGGCGATGTGCGCTACGGACGGTACTTCGCCTATCTGGGGATTTTTTCGTTCTCCATGCTCGGCATCGTCATTACGAATAACTTCTTCATGATGTACGTGTTCTGGGAGCTGGTCGGACTCAGCTCGTATCTGCTCATCGGCCACTGGTTTGAAAAGAAATCCGCTTCGGACGCTGCGAAAAAAGCCTTCATCGTCAACCGCGTCGGCGATATCGGCATGTTCACGGGTATCATGATCCTGTTTTCAACGTTCCACACGTTCACCTTCGACACGATCTTCGAAGGGATCAAATCGGGCAACATTCCGCTGGGGAGCGAGGCCTGGCTCACGGCAGCCGGTATTCTTATTTTCTGCGGCGCCATCGGAAAATCGGCTCAATTCCCGCTCCATGTCTGGCTGCCGGACGCGATGGAAGGCCCGACGCCCGTCAGCGCTTTGATCCATGCGGCCACCATGGTCGCGGCCGGCGTGTATCTCGTCACGCGCACGTTTGCGATGATGACAGCCGACGCGCTATTGTTCATCGCCTACATCGGGGCCATCACAGCGTTCATCTCTGCCACCATTGCCATCGCTCAAAACGACATCAAGAAGGTCCTTGCCTACTCCACAGTGAGCCAGCTTGGCTACATGGTCATGGGGCTGGGAGTCGGGGCTTACACGGCGGGATTTTTCCATCTGACGACGCACGCCATGTTCAAGGCGGGGTTATTCCTCGGCTCGGGTTCCGTCATTCACGCGATGCATCATGCACTCCATCACGCCAACGACCATCACACGGACGCGCAAGACATCCGGAACATGGGCGGACTGAAAAAGAAAATGCCCATCACGTTCTGGACGTTCCTGATGTATACGCTGGCGATCTCGGGCGTCCCGCTCACTTCAGGCTTCCTGAGCAAAGACGAAATCCTTGCCGGAACGCTTGCCTTCGGCAGTCTCACAGGCCACTATCTGATTCCCATCGTCGGATTTCTTGTTGCAGGGTTGACCGCTTTTTACATGTTTCGACTCGTGATTCTGACATTTCTTGGAGACCACAAAGACCACCACCGGCTCGACGCGGTCCATGAGTCTCCGAAGACGATGACCATTCCGTTGATCGTTTTCGCTGTCCTTTCCTTTTTTGCATTCTATAGTTTTAACCCCATCGGTGCGGCGGACGGCTGGTTCTATCACGCCGTCGAACGGCCGGAATCGGTTGTTCCAGCTGCCGTCGCGGCCGCGGGAACCGGGATATTTGAGGAGGCGCTCCATCATTCGCATGTGATGGCAATGATTCTGTCACTCACGGTTGCCGGGATCGGAATTCTCATTGCCTTTGCAACGTACCACTGGAAGAAGATCAACGCGGACGCGATTGCAGGAAGCCTCAAACCTGTCCATTCATTCCTTCTCAACAAATGGTATTTCGATGAGCTGTATGACGCAACGGCTGTGAAAGGAATTGTTGCCATCGCGAATTTCTACCGATGGTTTGACAATACGGTGATCGACGGTATTGTAAATGGAACTGCGAGGTGGACGCTCGGTCTCACGAAAGGCACGAGGGAAGCGTGGGAAGAAGGAAACGTTGGAGCGATTTTCTACCTTGTCGTGGCGGCAGCCGTGTCGGCGTACGCCGGGTGGGTGACCGCAAGCGGCCTGCTTCCACCCGAATCGGTACTGAGCACGAAGGTGGGCTATGGAGTGGTCGGGTTGGGAGTCGCGGGTCTGACGTTCTTCCTGTTTTATGTCGGTGTCGGCGGGTTCGACAACAAAATCGTCGACGGCCTCGTGAACTTCACGGCATACCTTGCCGGGTTCTTTGGATTGCTCGCTCGCAGAGTGCAAACAGGAAAAGTGCAAACATATCTCGCGTTCGTGATTCTTGGTGTCATGATCTTCTTCCTGTGGTTCAGGTAACGAATTTGAATGCTCGCTTAAAGGAGTAAATGATAATGGAACTTCATGTGCTCGGTGTCGGTATCCTCACCTGGTTAACATTCCTCCCGGTCGTGGGGATGATCGCAATCCTCATGCTCCCGAAGGAAAACCGTTCGGCCGTGAAATGGACGGCGGTCGCCGTGACGTTCTTGCAACTGGTCCTGTCCGTGCTGATTTACATGAAGTTTAACCGCACAATGCCGGGCATCAACTCGGCAGAGAGTATGCAGTTTGTGGAAAGGCTGAACTGGATCGACATTGCCAGCACGTCGTGGTTTGGCCGGATTCACATCGAGTATTTCATGGGCATCGACGGGTTGAGCGCCCCGATGGTCCTGTTGACCGCGCTGATCAGCTTCATTGCGGTGTTCGCGTCGTGGAATATCGAAAAAGCGTTCAAAGGCTACATGGCCATGCTGCTCTTGCTCGACACAGGCATGATGGGAGTGTTCGTGTCGCTGGATTTCTTCCTCTTCTACGTGTTCTGGGAAGTCATGCTGCTTCCGATGTATTTCCTCATCGGCGTTTGGGGTGGGCCGAGACGCGAGTATGCAGCCATCAAGTTCTTCCTCTATACACTGCTGGGCAGTGTGCTGATGCTCCTCGCCATGATCGCGTTATATTTCAGCGTGGTTATTACTGACCCTGCCACGGGAGAGAAGCTCCACACGTTTAACATGCTGGCGATGATGAACGCGGCCAATTTCGAGCCCGGATCGCTCCTGTATGGCGCTTCGACGTACTGGCGGTATCTTGCCTACATCGGGCTCTTCATCGGGTTTGCCATCAAAGTTCCGATTTTCCCGTTCCATACATGGCTCCCGGATGCACACGTGGAAGCGCCGACAGCGATCAGCGTTATTCTTGCAGGTGTTCTGCTGAAGATGGGTACCTACGGATTACTCCGTGTCAGCTACCCGATGTTTCCGGAGATCGCAACAGCAACGGCCTGGTATCTTGCAATCCTCGCGTTCATTAATATCGTTTACGGAGCCCTGTGTGCCATGGCCCAGAAGGATTTCAAAAAACTTATTGCGTACTCGAGCATCAGTCATATGGGCATCGTCTTGCTCGGCATGGCGGCGATGAATACGCAGGGAATGCTCGGAGCGGTGTTCCAGATGTTCAACCACGGCACTATCACCGCAATGCTCTTTTTGATTGTCGGCGTTCTTTACGACCGGGCCCACACACGAGACATCGACGCCTTCGGCGGACTCGCGTTGACCATGCCAAAATACACCGGCATCATGACCGTGGCCTTCTTCGCCGCGCTCGGACTGCCCGGCTTGAGTGGCTTCATCTCGGAGGCGTTCGTCTTCCTCGGAGCCTTCCAGGTCGACAAGCTTCGCGTGATTACCATCGCATCAACACTCGGCATCGTGTTGACAGCAGCGTATATGCTGTGGACATTGCAGCGGGTGTTCCTCGGCCAGCCGAATGAGAAATGGGCCAAGTTGCCCGATATCAATCCTGTGGAAACGTTCACCCTTGTGCCGTTGGCCGTGATCATCCTCGTGCTGGGCATTTATCCGTCGTTCATGCTGGATATGATGACGACGTCGCTGAATCACCTTGTGGACATTGTGGCAAAGGGCGGGGCGGTTGTTGCGGTGATACCGTAATCGGAAGCTCATGAGTCAACAAATACTCGAAAACCTTTCCAACTTTCTGCCCGAGACAGTTCTGACCGCTACGCTCTGTGTGGCGATCCTTCTGAATCTGATTTTCCGGAAGAACCCGAAGCTCATTGCTTACGTCGCTTTGGCGGGGGTTGTTCTCTCGGGTTACCTCGTGACGAAGCAAATCGGCATGTCACAGCTCCTGTTCTCCGGCATGGTCGTGGTGGACCCGTTTGCGGTGTTCTTCAAGCTTCTCGTTACACTCACTTCTGTGCTCATCATGCTCTTCTCGGTCTTCTCTTCGGAGGTTTTGGCGACGGTCAAACGGATGGGCGAGTATTTTGCGCTTCTGGTTGCGTTGACGCTCGGCATGTATTTGATGGTCGGTGCAACAAACCTGCTGATGATGGTTCTGGCAATGGAGCTCACGAGTTTGAGCTCATATATCCTCGCCGGATATACGAAAGAAGCACCCGATTCGAGTGAGGCCTCGCTGAAGTACATTATTTACGGTGCATTATCATCCGGGCTGATGCTGTACGGCGTATCGATTATTTTCGGATTAACGGGTGCGACGGATGTCTTCGGTGTAAACAGGGCGCTGGCAGCGGGTCAGACGAGTTATATCGCTTTGTTAATCGCCACCATTCTGATCCTCGCAGGGTTTGGATACAAGATATCGGCAGTGCCGTTCCACTTCTGGACGCCCGATGTGTATGAAGGAGCTCCTGTAACCATCACAGCCTTCCTGTCGGTGGCATCGAAGGCGGCGGGTTTTGCCATGATGATAAGGTTCTTCTACATGACTTTCACAGTTGCCGGGACTGTACCAGAAGGCGTGTGGGTGGCTCTCCAGGGGTTCGAATGGAACAAGATCATCGCAATTCTTTCCGTGCTGACCATGACGCTCGGAAACCTGGTTGCCGTCTGGCAGGATAACATGAAGCGGCTCCTCGCGTATTCGAGCATTGCGCATGCCGGATACATGCTCATGGGTGTCGTGGTGCTGAGCGACAAGGGCCTCGCCGCGGTGTTGATCTACTTCGTTGTCTATCTCTTCATGAACCTCGGCGCATTCTACGTTGTCATGCTCGTGGCAAACAAAACGGGGAGCGAAGACATCAACTCCTACAAGGGGCTGGGCTACCGGGCTCCGCTCGTCGGCGTCGCGATGGTCATTTTCTTCATTTCGCTGACAGGATTGCCGCCAACGGCGGGTTTTATCGGGAAGTTGTTTCTGTTTGTGGCGCTTCTGGATGCGAAGTGGATCTGGCTGGCAATCGTGGGGGCTTTGAATAGCGTGGTCTCGCTCTACTACTATGTCCGCGTGATCAGGAATATGTTCCTGCGGGATCCGGAGGGCGACTCGAGCCCGATTCAGTTCTCAAAGGCCCAGGTCGTTTTGCTGCTTGCTCTTCTCGTGCCGACACTTCTGTTTGGACTCTACTACGCTCCGATCGTTGATTTTGCGAACGCTTCTGTCTTGATGTTCCGTCCGCAGTAACGTCAGCGCTTCTTTCTCCGGTTCACGCGTTCGTAAATCAGCCTCACGCCGTCGAGAACGAGCGACGGTTCCCACGCTTCGATCAGTTTCGTCTGCCTGCTCATCATCTCGGAAAATCCGCCCGTGGCGATGATTTTTGCCCGTTTCTTCTCGCGTTTTTTGAGCTCTTCCTGAACCCTCCGAACAGTCCCTTCCATCGCATCGAGGGCGCCAAAAAGAATTCCAGCCTGCATGCTGCCCACCGTGTCGGTACCGATCATCTTTGCGGGAAAGTGAAGCTCGATTTTTGGCAGCTTGGCAGCCCGTTTGTGAAGGTCGATGGCAGAAGTTTCAACCCCCGGGGCGATCACGCCTCCGAGGTAATCCCCGTTGCCGGCGATCACATCGTACGTCGTCGCCGTTCCAAAGTCGATGATGATCAGCGGACCGCCGTGTTTTGCGAATCCTGCGACGGCATTGCAAAGCCTGTCGGCACCGACGGAGTTCGGGTCGTCATAGAGAATCTTGATGCCGAGGTCCAGCGCAGAACTGACAAGCATCGGGTCGGCCTGGAAATACTTCCGTGCCATCGAGGCAAAGATGTCTGTCAGATTGGGCACAACGGATGAAATACCGACGCCGTCAATGTCCTTCGCGCTGATCCCGGCTTCCTGAAGCAACAGTTTCACCTGTGTCCCGGCCTCATCCTCCGTTCGCTGGTGCGAGCTCGTTACTCTCCAGTCTCGCTGGAGTTTTGAACCTTTGTATACACCGAACACGGTGTGCGTATTTCCTATATCGATGGCTAAGAACATGGCGTATTGTCCTTCCGAAGGATTTCCAGTCAAGACTTCCGAAGTCTCAGTAGGGATCTGAAGTAGACTTCGGAAGTCTCCAGTGCCCTTCGGAAGGATTTCCAGTTCATAAGGTTAAGATCGAGACGTCGCCGGCGTACACTGTCGATGTGCCTCTTGATGTTTGTACGACAAGCCCCCCTTCGGGACTCAGCCCCACAGCAGTACCGGACAAGGTCTCGTGTGATTTAACGACTCTCACTTGTTTTCCGAACATCGAGCAATGGCTATTCCAGTCTTCCATGACCGCCTGAAAGTCACCCGCCCGGACTGATTCGTAAAGCCTGTCCATTTCCGAGAGAATCCTTTGAAACAAATGCTTCCTGTCGAACTCATGTTTCTGCTCGAAACACAATGATGTCGCCCGGTCCTTGAGGTCTTCGCTGAATTCCTTCTGGTTGACGTTGACTCCTATTCCTACCACGGAATAAGCCAGCTTGTCTTGCTGGAAGGAGTTTTCGAGGAGGATCCCACAGAATTTCTTGCCGTTCAAGAGCACATCATTCGGCCACTTGCACTCAAGCGGTGTTTTGAGCTCTGGTTCCAGGGCCCGGACAATCGATATGGCGGAGAAAAACGTGAGAAAAGTGGCCTGTTCCTTGGGAAATGTGGGCCGGAGAACAACGGAAAAGAGGAGATTCTGCCCGGCGTCCGATGTCCAGCTTCTGCCGTTTCTTCCCCGGCCAGCTGTCTGAAAATCGGTCAGGACGACGGCGCCTTCTTCTATTCCGGCGTCAGCCAGAGTTTTTCCGCATGCGTTGGTGGAATCAAGGGAATCGAAGAGAAAAAATTTGTTCCCGATGATTCGTGAGTCAAGCCCGCTCGTCAGTTCTTCTTTTGTGAACATGCGGTTATTATCTGAGCAAGAATCCCAAAGGCTTTATTGGTAGTATCCCGAGGGAGCGACGTTCTTCGGGAACATCTTGTCGCGGTTGGCCACCTTCCAACCCGTGTAGTAAATGACGCGTGCAATGCGTTCCATCTTTTCGAACATAATTTTGTCGATCGTGTCCGTTGGCCGGTGATAATCTACGTGAACGCCGGTAAAGAAAAAGACCACGGGTATACCGTTTTTTGCAAAGTTGAAATGGTCGCTGCGCCGGTAGAACTGGTTGGGATCCCGCTCATCGTTGAACGTGTAGTCGAAGGCCAGGTTTTCCGATTCGGCATTGGCCACCTTCAGCAAGCTGTCCAACTCCGTGCTGATCTTGTCTGACCCGATGACATACGTGTAATTGACTTCCTTCAAGTCGTCGTGCTTCTTGTCAGTCCGGCCGATCATGTCTGTGTTCAGGTTGGAAATGGTTTTCTCCAGCGGGAAAATCGGATGCGTCACGTAGTAGCGGGAACCGAGCAGCCCTTTCTCTTCACCCGAAACCGTCATAAACAGGAGGCTCCGGCGCGGCTTCACCGGATTCTTCACAAAGGCCTCAGCGAGTTCTAACACCGTTGATGTGCCGGAAGCATCGTCGTCCGCGCCGTGGTAAATGGCTCCGTCGGAGCCGACGCCGAGGTGGTCATAGTGAGCCGTGAAAACAAGGATTTCATCCTTGAGCTTTGCATCAGAGCCTTCGAGAAAACCGGCAACGTTTTCGCTTTGGCGGATGTCGACGACGCTCTTGCTATAAACAGTAGCCGTGGTGTTTTCCAGAAACAACGGAGTGAAAACGGAATCCTTGACCGCCTTTTCTCTGAGCTGCTTGAGTGATATTCCCCGGTCCTGAAGAAGCCCCTGAGCAAAACCCGGCGAAACAAAGAAAGTGAGCGGAAGACGAACACGCGGCGTGGCTGTTCCTTTGAGCGTCATGCGGCCCCGTCCGGTGCGGGATTTTATTCTTGAAATAACCTCCGATTGCGAAAATGGCCCTTCCTCGTCGGTTACGACCAACACGGCAAGAAGGCCTTTCTCCTGACGAAAGGCGAAAAACCTTCGGCGAATTTGATCCCCGGAAGTGTCGTTGACCGATTCTCGCTGCCCCGGGAACGTCACGACGAGTTTGTCGGAAAGTTTTTCTTTGTCTGAGTTGCTCATCGGTGAATCAGCAAAACCGCCAAAGGCGATCTCTCCCGATACCGTTGTGTCCTGTGCATCAGCGCCAATAAATTCCTTCCCCCAGGTATACGTCTTGCTTTTTCCCTTTTGCTGGACTTCTATTCTTGTTTCAGCGCTGACCCGGACTTCTTCCACATCGAATTTCTGGAAATACGACCCGTTGTCTCCGACGGGTTTCAAGCCGAGTTTCTTGAAAACGCCTGAGATATACTGAGCCGCCTTCTTTTGTCCGGGGTAAGCGGTCTCGCGACCTTCCAGACTGTCTGAGGCGAGAACAGCTAAGTGCTTTTTGAGGTCAGAGGCCAGGATGGACTCATAGCCCACCCGGGAATTCCTGTCAATCTTGTTTGGCTGCATGAACAGAAGCAAGACTGAGAGAATCATAACAGAGGAAGATTGCACGCGTTTCCTTCAAGCTGGTGCGGAATAAGGTATGGTCGAACCAAAAATGCCAAGAAGAATAAAGAAAATGGCCTCTAAAATCAAGGAACCGGTCTGCAAAAATGTCTGATGAATTTCTGACAGAATTGGCAACAAAAACGCAGAATGTCATGAGTGGTCTGTCATAATGTCTCATTTCATTGATTGGCACAAATATTGACATGAGAACGCACCAAGACCGCAAGAATTTTCAACCAAAACAAAATCAAGGAGGTTACCATGTTAGTACGATTCAATCACCCGCACTCTTTTGACCGGATGCTGGACAATTTCTTCCGGGGCGGCGTTCAGGATGACGGAAGCTTCGGCATCTCTCACTGGACTCCCGCTGTCGATGTCGCAGAGCTCGAAAACGAATACCTTGTGAAAGTCGAGCTTCCCGGTGTCGAGAAGGACGATGTGAAGATCACGTTGGAGAACAACATTCTCACGATCCGTGGCGAGAAGAAAGAAGCGAAGGATATCAAGCAAGAGAACTATCATCGTGTTGAGAGGTCTTATGGGTCGTTTCTGCGATCCTTCAAGCTCCCGACATCGGTGAAAAGCGATAAGGTCGATGCTATTTACAAGGATGGCATCCTGTCGGTTACTCTGCCGAAGGCTGAGGAAGCAAAGCCGAAGCAGATAGAAGTAAAAATAATGTAAGCTGATAATTGCCACGGCTTTAAAGCCGTGGCAATTTCCTTAAAGCCGTGGCTACATTCCTGCTGGCAATTTTCTAATTTCCTGTAAGCCTTCCGAAGGTCGTCTTGAAAACGAGAAAACCTTCGGAAGGTCTTGCAGTTTCACAAGCCGCATCATTCAACGAAGGAGTTTCACATGTCAAAATCTGGAAAAATTATCGGAATCGATCTTGGGACGACGAACTCTGTTGTCTCCGTTATGGAAGGAAATGATCCGGTCGTGATAGCAAACTCTGAAGGAGGGCGCACGACGCCGTCCGTGGTAGGTTTTACGAAATCGGGTGAGAGGCTTGTCGGCGCGGCGGCAAAACGCCAGGCTGTAACGAACTCGCAGAACACGGTGTTTTCGATCAAACGCTTCATGGGCCGGTTCTTCAACGAAGTGAGCGAGGAAATGAAACTGGTGCCCTACAAAGTTGTCCAGGGCGACAACAACACGGCCCGCGTGCAAATTGGCGACCGGCCGTATTCTCCACCGGAAATCTCCGCAATGATTCTCCAGAAAATGAAGCAAACGGCAGAGGATTATCTCGGCACCAAGGTCACCGAAGCGGTGATCACAGTACCTGCATATTTTAACGATGCCCAACGTCAGGCGACGAAGGAAGCCGGAGAAATTGCCGGTCTGAATGTGCGGCGCATTATCAACGAGCCGACAGCTGCCGCACTTGCCTACGGGCTCGATAAGAAGCACAAGGATTCAAAAATTGCTGTGTTCGACCTTGGCGGCGGCACGTTCGATATTTCCGTGCTCGAGCTGGGTGAAGGCGTGTTCGAAGTGAAATCGACAAACGGCGATACCCACCTGGGCGGCGATAATTTCGATATGCGGGTGTTGGAATACATTGCGGATGAATTCAAGAAGCAGGAGGGAATCGATTTGCGCAAGGATCCCATGGCGCTCCAGCGCTTGCGGGAAGCAGCAGAGAAGGCCAAAATGGAGCTTTCCCAGCTCATGCAATCGGAGGTCAACCTGCCGTTTATCACGGCTACTGCGGACGGCCCGAAGCATCTCAACCTGACATTGACGCGTGCAAAGTTCGAGCAGCTGTGCGAAGACCTGATTAACCGCTGTATTCCACCGGTTGAGAAAGCGTTGAAAGATTCAGGTTTGAACCCGCGTGAAATCGACGAAGTTATCCTTGTCGGCGGTATGACTCGTGTGCCTCGTATCCAGGCCCTTGTAAAGGAGATCTTTGGAAAAGAGGGACACAAAGGAGTCAACCCCGACGAGGTAGTTGCTGTGGGAGCCGGCATCCAGGGCGGCGTGCTCGCGGGTGATGTGACCGATGTGCTTCTGCTGGACGTGACTCCGCTGACGCTCGGTATCGAGACGCTGGGCGGCGTTATGACAAAGATGATCGAGGCCAATACGACGATCCCGACGAAGAAGAGCGAGAACTTCTCGACGGCATCGGACAGCCAGCCCTCGGTAGAAATCCATATACTGCAGGGCGAGCGCCCGATGGCTGTGGATAACCGCACGCTCGGCAGGTTCCATCTTGATGGAATCCCTCCCGCACCGCGTGGAGTTCCGCAGGTTGAAGTCACGTTCGACATCGACGCAAACGGTATGTTGCATGTGTCTGCGAAAGACAAGGCGACAAACAAGGAACAAAGCATCCGTATAACGTCTTCGAGCGGCCTGAGCAAGGAAGAAGTCGATAAAATGAAGAAGGATGCACAATCGCACGCCTCCGAAGACAAGAGACGCAAGGAGGACATCGAAACGAAGAATCAGGCGGACAACCTTGTGTTCCAGACACGCAAGCAGGTGAAGGACCTGGGCGACAAGATGCCGGCTGA
Source organism: Ignavibacteriales bacterium (assembly GCA_031406095.1). Taxonomy (GTDB): domain Bacteria; phylum Bacteroidota; class Ignavibacteria; order UBA10030; family UBA10030; genus JANOGR01. Next base: position 1,964 of record JANOGR010000021.1, on the reverse strand, counting down.
CACGAAATCGAACATCGAAAGCGCTGCAAACGCGCTCGAAGAAGCGATCAAAGGCGGCAATAATGCAGACATCAAGGCAAAAACAGAAGTGTTGAACACTGCCTGGAATGAAGCCTCGACGAAGATGTACGAGTCGGCAAAGGGCCAGCAGCCCCCGGGTGCAGGTCCGCAACCTGGCGGCGAAGAGCAACAGCAAAAGCCGGGCAGCGAGCAGGGCGGCAAGAAGGTGGAGAATGCTGATTTCGAGGTCGTGGATGACAAGTAAGGTGATGACGCCGATTGCACAGATTCCGCGCAGATTAACAGATTGCGCAGATTGACACAAAAGGCGAGGGCAACCTCGCCTTTTGTGTCTAGCGTTGGGGCGATTCCGCCAGAGCGCCGGCGGACAGGTCATGAATCACCCGATTGTTTGAAAAGGGAAGAACCATGACAGATTCAATTCTTGGATTCCTGATTAACACAGTGATCATTGTGCTGCTGATTCTCGGCATTGTCGGGATGATCAAATCACCGAAAGGCTCCGGCTTCGCTTCCCTCACAGCGTTTCACGATTTGCAGGCGAAGGACAAGCAGGCCGGGATTGAGGCTGTTATTGAGCATCAGGCTGAAAAGAAAATGGAAGAACAGGAAAGCGGGAAGAATAAAACATGAACTTCAACAAATTCACCATCAAGTCACAGGAAGCTGTGCAGAATGCGCAGGAGATTGCGTCGAGTTACAGCAATCAGTCCATTGAACCCGAGCACCTCCTGGGAGCATTAATTCAGGATAGCGAAGGAATTGTTGTGCCGATTCTTCAAAAGGTCGGTGCGAACGTCAACTTCCTGAAAATCAAAATCAATGAAGTGATCGAAAAACTGCCGAAGGTTCAAGGATCGGGACTCGGCAATCAGAATCTCTCTTCGGCTCTGGCGCAAGCGGTCGAGTCCGCCCGGATGGAAGCAGGGGAGCTGAAGGACGAATACATCAGCACCGAGCACTTGTTGCTGGGGTTGCTCGAAGCGAAATCCTCCCTGGCTGGAAGGCTGCTGCGGGATCAGGGTGTCACCAAAGACGGCATTTACAAATCCTTGAAAGACATCCGCGGGACGAGCCGGGTGACAGACCAAACCCCGGAAGAAAAGTATCAAGCCTTGCAGCGATTCAGCAGGGATCTCAACGAACTTGCGCGTAAAGGCAAGCTTGACCCCGTGATCGGCCGGCAGGAGGAAATTCGCCGTGTGCTGCAGGTTCTTTCCCGCCGCACAAAGAACAACCCCGTGCTCATCGGAGACCCCGGTGTCGGCAAGACGGCCATCGCAGAGGGCATTGCGTATCGTATCATGCAGGGCGACGTTCCCGAAAACCTGAAAACGAAGCGCATCATGGCCCTCGACCTCGCAGCTCTCATTGCAGGAACGAGTTTCCGCGGTCAGTTCGAGGAACGATTAAAAGCGGTTCTCAAGGAAGTCACAGAGTCGAACGGCGAGATCATCCTGTTCATCGACGAACTGCATACGCTCGTGGGTGCCGGGGCCGCACAAGGAGCCGTCGATGCGGCCAACATGCTCAAACCCGCACTCGCTCGCGGCGACTTGCGGGCAATCGGTGCTACCACAATTGATGAATATCGAAAACACATTGAAAAAGACCCGGCGCTCGAGCGCCGCTTCCAGCCTATTCTGATCGATGAGCCGACGGTGGAAGATACGATTTCCATCCTGCGTGGACTCAAAGAGCGCTACGAAGTCCATCACGGCGTAAGAATCACAGACGGCGCCATTGTTGCTGCCGCACAGCTCAGCCATCGCTACATCTCGGACAGGTTTCTGCCTGACAAAGCCATTGACCTTGTGGACGAGGCCGCTTCGAAACTCCGCATCGAAATCGATTCCATGCCCGAGGAGCTTGACAGCATTGAACGCAAGATCAAGCAGCTGGAAATCGAGCGTGAGGCTGTGAAACGCGAGAAGGATGCGGAC
>JANOGR010000020.1:0-5755 GCA_031406095.1 Ignavibacteriales bacterium | reverse complement strand
CCTAATATGCCAAGGTCAAGGCATCTCAAGCTCGTGAAACTCTTAGGCAAAGTTGACCGGTTCCCGCCCTTCCTGTTAGAAATGGCTCATGCGGAAGGCGCCCGGGCAATTGCTCAACATGATGGCGATGGTTTGGGTGCTAATATCGGTCGGCGTGGCTATCGTTCATGGAGCGGAACCCTCTCAGCCCAGCCCTCCTGTGGTGATCCCGGTGGCCGCAGACGGAGTGCAGCGAGCCTCGATCACGCTTGATAGCTACTCATATAGCCCCAACCATTTGATTGTCGAAGCTGGAAAGCCGGTTGAACTGACGCTGACCAGTGTGACGACGATAATCCCACACAATTTTATCATCAAAGAGCCGGCTGGAAACCTATCCGTCGAGCAGGACGTCAGCGCCGGCAAGACAGTCACCATTACATTTACACCGGCTCAGCCAGGCACATTTTCCATCTACTGCGACAAACGGCTCTGGCCGTTCCCCAGCCATCGCGATAAAGGGATGGAAGGGACCCTGGAAGTGCGATAGGTGTGGCTACGAATATAGAGATCTCCAAGCAAGCACTGCTCCGCGATCTCCTCAAACAAGTATCCCGTCTCTTCTACACGACATTGGTCGTGGTCCCGGCAGATGTGCGCGATCAAGTCAGCCTCGCCTACCTCTTCGCCCGAGCTCATTGTGGACATTTTCGGAGCAGACCATATTTCAACGATCCAGGAAGTGCTCGCTGGAATCGGCTCGCTTGGATACGATCCTTCGAAAGTCAAGGTGGTCATCCATCAGTTTGTGACGCTCATGCGCGACGGGCAGCAAGTCAAGATGTCAAAACGGCTGGCAAATTTTGTAACGCTTGATGAGTTGATCGACGAGGTGGGAGCAGATGTCTCCAGGTTTTTCTTTATCATGCGTTCGACATCGAGCCATCTGGAATTCGACATCAACCTTGCCAAGGAGCAATCCGAAAAAAACCCTGTCTATTACCTCCAGTATGCACACGCCAGAATTGCCAGCATCCTCCGTTTTGCTGAGGGTCAAGGCGTGATCGAAAAACCCATGCGATTCGACGGTGTTCAATTCGATCTCCTCAAGGAGCAATCCGAAGTGGCGTTGGCAAAGCTGCTTCTCGAATTTCCGGAGTGGGTTGAATCGACCTGTCTTGCGTATGAGCCTCATCGCATCACGACATACCTGCACGACGTCGCCACGGCATTTCACAAGTTCTACCATGAACAGAGAGTCGTCATTCCTGAAAAGAAGTTGTCGGAAGCACGCCTGGCACTTTGTCAGGCAACCAGAATTGTTCTTGGGAACGGATTCAAAATCCTCGGAATTTCCGCACCGGAGCAGATGTGACCCCACACAATTGACAATGGGGTCTATTTTGCTTAGTTTATTTTCGAAGACCAACGATTGAGGCATACCGAACTTACCGCTTGCTACCACTCCCGCTGCCGCTTCAAGGCAGAGTCATCACGGCAGATCGCCGTCGTTTTTCCAGTCGCTTAACATAGATTGCTTACAAAGACAGTAACTGGCTGAAGAGTTTTCATTTCCGGTGTTAGTTTCGTAAATTTCAAAAAATCGTGGAGGTTCAATGCGTTTTGCACCAGGCCCCATCGATGGCCTCGTCGTCAAGGATTTAACGAAACACACCGATCGTCGAGGCTGGCTGATGGAATTGTTCAGGGAAGGTGACGTTCCAAAAGAATCTTTCCCCGCTATGGCATACGTGTCGTCTTCGGGGCCGGGAATCATCCGGGGACCGCACGAGCACAAAGAACAGGCGGACTTTTTTTGTTTTGTCGGCCCCTCAACGTTCAGGATCTCTTTGTGGGATTACCGCAAAACATCGAAAACATTCGGCAACCGCATGACGCTGGAAGCCGGAGAATCGGCCCCTCGTTCCGTCGTCATCCCGGCCGGCGTGGTCCATGCATACAAGAATATCGGGCCTACCGTTGGTTGGGTGCTGAACTTTCCGAACCGGCTGTATGGAGGAATGAATCGAAAGGAACCGGTGGATGAGATTCGTCACGAGGATGACCCCCATCCGATATTCAAACTAGAGTCATGAGCATATGACTATTCTCATTACAGGTGGCGCAGGATTCATAGGAAGCAACTTTGTTCGATGGATGCTCCAACATCATCCGGACGACTATGTGATGAACGTTGACAAACTCACGTATGCAGGCAACCTCGAGAATCTTGAAGATGTAGAGGACAATCCTCGGTACACGTTTGTGAAGGCTGATATTTGCAACCGGCAGTCAATGGAGTCGTTGCTTCAGCGGTCTCCCATTTCAGTGATTGTCAACTTTGCAGCAGAATCGCACGTGGACCGGAGTATACTCAGGGGGGCGGAGTTCATCGAGACGAATGTGGCCGGAACGAGTGTCTTGCTTGAGCTTACCCGCGAATATCAGGTGAAACGGTTCATCCAGGTTTCCACGGATGAAGTCTATGGTTCGCTGGGCTCCGACGGCAGATTCACTGAGCGCACGCCGCTCCATCCCAACAGTCCCTACTCAGCCAGCAAAGCTTCGGCCGACCTCCTGGCTCTGGCTCATTATCACACATTTGGCCTACCGGTGATCGTGACCCGTTGCTCAAACAACTACGGCCCCTACCAGTTTCCGGAGAAACTCATTCCGTTGATGATAGCAAACGCCATCCATGACAAACCTCTCCCCGTGTACGGAGATGGCTTGAATGTAAGGGATTGGCTGCACGTCACCGACCATTGCGCGGCGATTGACGCGGTTCTCCAGAAAGGCGAGGCCGGCCATGTGTACAACATTGGCGGGAACAACGAGTGGAAGAACATCGATATCGTGAAGTTAATTCTAAGGCATCTTGGAAAATCTGAGAACCTCATCAAGTTCGTCAAAGACAGGCTAGGCCACGATCGGCGTTATGCAATCGACTCAGCCAGGATTCAGGCCGAACTAGGCTGGAGGCCTTCATACACGTTTGAGCGGGGAATCAAGGAGACCGTCGAATGGTATCTGGCGCATCAAGACTGGTGGAAGAAAATTCTGAGCGGGGAATATAAAGAGTACTATAAGAAGCAGTACGAGGAAAGGTAATTCTCGAACAACCATGGGAGGGGAGTAACGGATTGTTGAAGAAGGTCATCAGTGTGGTGGGAGCCAGGCCGAACTTCATGAAAGTGGCCCCGTTGCATCGGGCCTTCGGCAAATACCGAGACAGGATTCGACATCTCATCGTCCATACGGGTCAGCACTACGATGAAGCCATGTCGAAAGTGTTCTTTGAAGACTTGGAGCTTCCACAACCCGACTTTTATCTCGGCGTCGGGTCCGGTTCTCACGCACAACAGACCGCCAAAATCATGGTGGAGTTTGAGAAAGTGCTGGAGCTGGAGAAACCCGACATTGTCGTTGTTGTGGGTGATGTGAACTCGACTGTCGCATGCAGCCTGGTCAGCGCAAAAATGCAAATCCGTGTTGCCCACGTGGAAGCGGGATTGAGGAGCTTCGACCGGACCATGCCGGAGGAAATCAACAGGTTGCTGACAGACTCGCTTGCTCAGTTTCTCTTTGTTTCAGAGCCAAGCGGCATGAGAAACCTGAAACGCGAAGGTGTGGATGATGGCAAGATGTTTCTCGTCGGAAACATCATGATTGACTCATTGATCCATTATCTCCAGAAAGCACGAAGTTACGACATGGTGAACAAGCTGAAGTTGCGGCCTCATCAGTTCATTCTGGTAACACTGCATCGTCCCAGCAATGTGGACGGGCGGGAGAATCTGGGAAAGATCTTCTCGATCTTCCAGCAACTCAGCAAAGATGCCTTCATCGTATTCCCGGTTCATCCCAGGACGCGAAAAATGATCGAAGAACACGGGCTCAACGGGCATGGAGAATCAATAGAGAATTTGCAGCTTCTCGACCCGCTAGGCTATTTGGAGTTTCTGAGTCTGATGGAGCAAGCCGGCCTCGTGATCACAGATTCCGGAGGGATTCAGGAGGAAACGACTTATTTGGGAGTACCGTGTCTCACCTTGCGGAACAACACGGAGCGTCCGATTACCGTGGAAATCGGCACCAATGAGCTGTGCGGGTTGGAAGCGGGGCGTGTGGTGAGTCGGGGCAGGGAGATTCTTCAAGGCAAAACCAAACAGGGAAAAATTCCGGAGCTGTGGGATGGAAAAACTGCAGAACGAATTACGGAAATACTCGCACAATCGGTGTAATCAATGAACTTGAATAGTTTTGCAACAAAGGGAGTCCTCGTGGTCTTTGCGATGTTTTTCTTTCCTTTGCTTGTGGATGCTCAGACCTCGAAGAAGCAGCAGGATCAAAGCGAGCCCGATGAGATGGCGAAGTTGAAAGCTCAATCGCAAGCGATGGCATTGCCAGCGCTCGATGCACCGGTCGACCCGGAGCGATACGTTGTGGGCCCCTCCGACCAGTTTGCCGTCGTGATTTCATATTCCCCGTCTGTAATATTTAGCCTCACCGTGTCGCTTGAGGGAAGCTTGATTGTGCCAACGGTAGGCGAGGTTCACGTTTCCGACCTAACTCTCAGCGAGGCGCGGAAAAAGGTCTTATCCGAGATAAGGAAAAAATATATTACGGGAAGCCCATCGGTGACTCTTTTGAAGCCCAGGGAAATTCTTGTGAATGTATCTGGCACAGTGAAGCAACAGGGCACATTTTCCGTGTATGCGACGGACAGAGTGGAAAAAGTTCTGCAAGATGCAAACAGGAAAATGGTCGCCACGGGTGATCTGTTCAGGCCGACCCTGGACGTGGTCGAGTGGCCGGAGGATGCCTCCGTCAGAAATATCATTGTGCGTCGGCGTGACGGCACCGTGATCCGGGCTGATCTGCAGAAGTATCATGCGACAAAAGACGAACAGTGGAATCCTTACTTGCGGGAAGGCGACGAGGTTTTTGTTCCCAGCAAAGACCTAGCCCGAAACATTGTCGGCGTGTATGGCGGAATCAACCGACCGGGGAGATACGAGTTCGTCGAAGGAGACAGGCTGGCAGATTTGATTCAGCTTGCACAGGGTCTTTCGCAACGGGCTTTTCCAGACAGCATCCTTCTTATTCGTCAAGTTGCAACGTCTCTCACCCTTCACAACTCGGTTTTCCGATACGGCGGAACAGGTGCGCCGGGTAATTCGAATCCCAGGCTTGAACCGGGCGATCGAATCGTGGTACGCGAGAAACTAGACCAGAGGGAAGACCATCGCGTAACTATTGAGGGCGAGGTACTGAACCCTGGAGTCTATCCGATCACGCGTGACCAAACCCGCCTGAGCGAGGTGATGCAGAAAACCGGCCTTACGAAGTTCGCCTCTTTAAAAAATGCAGAGTTGATGCGAAAGCCCGTTGACCCAAAAAATACCGGGTTGGAGAGGATGCTCAGGAACCGGGGCAACATTTCCCCGGAGGATGAGGGCTACCTCAACCTGGAAAACGAGCTGCGAATTCAAGGCGAACGAGTGAAAGTGGACTTTGAAAAACTCTTGATTGAAAAAGACAGCACGCAGGACGTTTTCCTGAGGTCTGAGGATCGGATCGTCATTCCCTCCATCCAGAAAAGTATCTATATCTTTGGCCAGGTAGTTTCTCCCACGCAAGTTCCCCACATTCCGGGCAAAGACATCGGCTACTATGTGTCGAAAGCCGGCGGGTTCACAGATTATGCGAGGTCCGGAGACGTCATGGTTATCAAGCGGACAACCCGTCAATGGTTGAAGCCGGGCGAGACGCA
>JANOGR010000370.1:0-5748 GCA_031406095.1 Ignavibacteriales bacterium | reverse complement strand
GGTGAGTCCATCGCGTTCGCGGCCCTGAACGAGGTCGTGCGTCACCGTGTCGCTCATAATCTCTGTGTTCACGTATGTCGTTGATTTTATCGTGAGCAAAGCAATGCAATCGATTCTATGAGCGAAACGAACGTGGACAAGCGCTGGTATGTTGTCAGGACGTATTCAGGCCATGAATCGAAGGTAAAAGTGTACCTGGAATCGGAAGTTGCCCGGATGACGATGGGCGATAGGATTTCGAGTGTTCTCATTCCGTCTGAAAAAGTGATTGAGATGAAAGACGGAAAGAAGAAGACGAAAATGAGAAACTTTTTTCCGGGATATGTCCTTGTGGAAGCCGTCCTGGACAAAGAGACGACACATTTGATTCTCGAAGCTCCGTCGGTTCTCGGATTTGTGCCGGACAAACATAACCCGGCTCCACTCCAGCCTGGTGAAGTGCGGCGGCTGATTGGAAAGATGGAACAGAAGGAAGCAATAGAACTTGTTGAAATTCCGTTTCGTGCCGGCGATCCCGTGAAAGTTGTTGAAGGGCCGTTCAACAATTTCAACGGATTTGTGAAAGAGGTAAATCCGGAGAAGCTCAAGGTAAAGGTGGAAGTGAGTATTTTTGGCCGCAAGACACCGGTGGAATTGGATTTTTCACAAGTGGAACTCGAAAAGTAGTCACCATGAGAAGGAAATTGTTCGAATGAAGAAAGTCACTGGCTTTGTAAAACTGCAGATTCCTGCCGGGCAGGCCAACCCTGCGCCCCCGGTTGGCCCAGCGCTCGGACAAAAGGGCATCAACATCATGGAATTCTGCAAGCAATTTAATGCCAGAACCAAGGAACAACAGGGACTCATCATCCCGGTCATTATTACAGTCTTCAGTGATAAGTCCTTCACATTTATTACGAAGACGCCGCCTGCTGCTACTCTTTTGCTGAAAGCGGCGAAGGTTGAAAAAGGCTCGGGTGAGCCCAATAGAAACAAAGTTGCCAAGGTGAGTAAAAAGCAGGTACGCGAAATTGCTGAGATGAAGATGGCCGACCTCAATGCCTCAAATGTCGAGTCTGCCATGAGGATGATCGCGGGGACCGCCCGCAGCATGGGTATTGTTGTCGAAGATTGAACTCAGGAGTTCTAAGATGAAGAAAAAAAGCAAACGGTATCGGGGCGCCGCAAAGAAAATCGAAAACAAGAACTACACGATCGTCCAGGCAGTCGACCGGGTCAAAGAATCTGCCACGGCGAAGTTCGGCGAGTCAGTGGATATTGCAGTGAGACTTGGTGTTGACCCGAAAAAGGCCGACCAGGCAATCCGCGGGACTGTAGCTCTTCCGCATGGAATCGGAAAGGCAGTTCGTGTTCTGGTCATTGCGAAGCCTCCGAAGGATGAGGAAGCTCGGGAAGCTGGCGCAGACCATGTCGGGTTCAAGGACTATTTGGACAAAATACAGGGCGGATGGGCTGATGTGGATGTCATCATTGCTACTCCGGACGTGATGGCGGATCTTGGCAAACTCGGCAAAATCCTGGGTCCTCGTGGTCTCATGCCGAATCCTAAGAGCGGAACAGTGACCCTCGATGTTGGCAAGGCTGTCAAAGAAGTGAAGGCGGGCAAAATCGAATTTCGAGTTGACAAGGACGGCATCGTTCACGCTTCGATTGGGAAAGCGAGCTTCGAACCTGAGAAACTCGTGGACAACATCCACATGTTTCTGAACACGATCGTTCGTCTCAAACCAGCGACGGCAAAGGGACAATACATCAAGAGCATCGCCCTTTCGTCAACGATGGGACCGGGCGTCCACATCGATAAGAACGAAGTCGCGGTCCATTAAACAAGTTTACGCACTCGCGTTAAGAACTATTTCCTGATGCCCTTCCGTTCGAAGGGGCTTCTCATCGGGGAAACGATGACATGAGGTTATTATGAAACGAAACGAAAAAGAATCAATCGTAGCAGAGGTCGCCGACAAGGCTTCCCGTGCCGCAGCGATGTATTTCACCGATTTCTCCGGGCTCACGGTGGGTGAGGAGACGGAGCTGAGAAGAGAATTCCGGAAGTCGGGCGTCGAGTACACCGTTGTAAAGAACACACTGGCACGGAAGGCACTGGAGAAAGTCACCGGTTATGATCGCGTGTTTGATAAGCTTGTCGGTCCGACGGGCATTGCCTTTACGAATGAGGACATCACGGCCCCGGCAAAAATTATCAAGAAATTTTCCGAAAAGACGGGCAGGTTCAAGCTGAAAATCGCGATCCTTGAAAAACAAATCTATGACGGGTCAAAGCTCGATCAGCTTTCAAAGTTGCCCTCGCGAAAAGAAATCGTAGCAAGCATCCTTGGGTGCATTCAGGTACCCTTGACGGGTGTCGTCGGTGTGTTGAACGCCGTCACACGGGATTTGGTGAACGTTATCGACCAGATTGCCAAGAAAAAAGAAGCCGCATAACAAAGTTTAGAACAACATTTTAACTAAGGAGAATTACCATGTCCGTAACAGAGATCGTCGAGAAAATTGAAAGGCTCACACTGCTCGAGGCGGTGGAGCTGAAGAAAGCTCTTGAAGACAAGTTTGGTGTGACCGCGGCTGCGCCGATGATGATGGGCGGGATGATGCCGGGTGCTGCAGCCGGCGGAGCTGCACCGGCCGCTGAAGAGAAAACGGAATTCTCGGTCGAGCTGAAAAGTTCCGGCGCACAGAAGATCAACGTCATCAAAGTTGTCCGGGCCGCGACCGGCCTTGGGTTGAAGGAAGCGAAAGATCTGGTGGACGGAGCGCCCAAGGTTATCAAAGAAAGTTTGTCCAAGGACGAAGCAGAAAAGCTGAAAAAAGAATTGGAAGAGGCAGGCGCTCAGGTCGAACTGAAGTAATCGAGCGGCTTGAATTTTTTCCGGTCATTCTTTGTTCAGAGAACAGAGTTTTTTCGCAAAAACCTGTCAGAGCCGATGGTTCCCTCTACAAGTAGAGAGGCAGAGAACCATCGGCTTCTGCTGTTCTTAAGCGACACCACCTTCGTTCGTCAAAAGTTTCTGGTTTTCACAAATTCAAGCAAGGAGCGGTTCCTTTGAAAAACCAATCCAACGGTACCAACGGCAGGGTTTCCTTTAGTCGGATTCCATCCGTCATCGAAACTCCTGATCTGTTAAATGTCCAGACAGATTCGTTTCATAACTTTCTGCAGATGGATGTGTCGCCCCGTCGACGAAAGAAAATGGGCCTGCAACAGGTTTTTGAAACGAATTTCCCGATTACCGATGCGCGGGAAAACTTTCTCCTCGAATTCGTCGAGTACTATGTGGAGAAGCCGAAGTATTCGGTCGTCGAGTGTCAGGAACGCGGTCTCACGTATGCAGTCCCCCTGAAGGCCAAACTGAGATTGTCTTCGAAGAAAGAAGGCAGCAAGGAATTCACCGACACGATCGAGCAGGAAGTCTATCTCGGAAACCTGCCGGCAATGACGTACCGCGGCACTTTCATCATCAACGGTGCGGAGCGCGTGATTGTCAGCCAGCTCCATCGATCGCCGGGCGTGTTTTTCGGAGAGTCTGTCCATCCCAACGGCACGATGATGTACTCAGCAAGGATCATTCCATTCAGGGGTTCGTGGGTTGAATTCGCGACGGACATCAATAACGTGATGTACGCCTACATTGACCGGAAAAAGAAATTCCCTGTGACAACGCTTCTCCGCGCACTCGGTTATTCTTCTGACGACGCCATACTTGATTTGTTTGGCCTTGTCGAAGAAATCGACGTGAACAAGGCGAGCCTGAAAGACTACATCGAACGGATTATCTGCAGCGACGTGTTCGACAAGAAGACCGGCGAGATTTTCATCAACAAAGACGCGAAGCTGACTGAGGACCACATCAAGCAAATCAAGAAGTCGGACATTAAGAAGATTCGCTTCCTCAAGTCGGAAGAGGGTATGCATGCGTCGGTTATCGCCAACACGATTCTAAAGGATGTGGCCCGGTCGGAAGAAGACGCTCTCGAAGCAATTTATTCGCAGCTTCGCTCGGGGGAGGCACCGGATTTGGATACGGCGAAAAACCTCATCGACCGGCTCTTTTTCAACCCGAAACGATACGACCTCGGAGACGTAGGCCGTCACAGATTGAATGCAAAGCTCGGCCTCGACATCGCCATCACAGTCACGACTCTGACAAAAGAAGATATCGTGGCGATCGTGAAATACCTCATGGATTTGCAGCAGGGGAAAAGAGCGGTCGACGATATCGATCACCTCGGCAACAGGCGCGTGCGGACAGTGGGCGAGCAGCTTGCTCAGCAGTTCAACATCGGGCTGTCGAGGATGACGCGCACAATCCGGGAGCGAATGAACCTGCGCGACGCCGAGACGATTGCGCCGCAGGATCTCGTGAATGCCCGGACGATCACAAGCGTGATTAACGCGTTCTTTGGAACGAATCAGCTGTCCCAATTTCTCGACCAGACCAACCCGCTTTCCGAAATGACGCACAAGCGTCGTGTCTCTGCGCTCGGTCCGGGCGGTTTGACCCGTGAGCGGGCCGGGTTCGAGGTCCGCGACGTTCACTATACGCACTACGGGCGCCTGTGTCCCATCGAAACACCTGAGGGTCCTAATATTGGTTTAATTTCATCGCTCTGTATTCATGCCCGCATCAACGATTTTGGGTTTATCGAGACGCCGTATCGAAAAGTAAAAAACGGCAAGATCTCTGAGGAGATTGAATTCCTGACGGCTGAAAAAGAGGACAAGGTCACGATCGCGCAGGCTAACGCGCCGATCGATGACAAAAACCGGTTCAAGGAAGAGAAGGTGAAATCCCGCTTCCAGAGCGATTACCCTCTGGCCGAGCCTGAAAAAATCCAGTATATGGATGTGGCGCCGAATCAGATTGTCAGCGCGGCTGCGGCGCTGATCCCGTTCCTCGAACACGATGACGCCAACCGTGCACTGATGGGGTCAAACATGCAGCGTCAGGCCGTGCCGTTGCTGCAGCCCGTTGCGCCGATCGTTGGAACAGGATTGGAAGAAAAACTTGCGAGGGATTCGCGTACGATTATCACCGCACAGCGAAATGGCGTTGTGGAGTCCGTTTCAGCGGACAGCATTGTCGTGCATTATGACATTGACGAGAAGAGCACGGAAGCAGTCGTGAGTTTCGACGACAAGAAACATGTCGAATACAAGTTGACGAAGTTCCTCCGTACGAACCAGGATACGTGCATCAATCAAAAGCCGGTTGCAAAAGTGGGTCAGCGATTCAAGAAGGGCGACGTTCTGGCAGACGGCTGTGCCACCGACAACGGCGAGCTTGCGCTTGGCCGGAACGTGCTGGTGGCGTTCATGCCATGGAGAGGCTTCAATTTTGAGGATGCTATTATCGTGAGTGAACGCCTCGTTTCGGAGGATGTGTTCACCTCGATTCATGTCGAGGAGTTTGAGCTCCAGGTTCGTGACACGAAGCGCGGTGAAGAAGAGTTGACTCGGGAAATCCCCAATGTGAGTGAAGAAGCGACAAAGGATCTCGATGAGAACGGCATTATTCGGATCGGGGCCGAAGTCAACGAGGGTGATATCCTTATCGGAAAGATTACTCCCAAAGGTGAAACAGACCCTACGCCGGAGGAGAAACTGCTTAAGGCAATATTCGGCGAGAAGGCGGGCGATGTGAAGGACGCCTCGCTGTACGTGCCGCCGGGTATCGAGGGCGTGATCGTCGACGTGAAGATTTTCTCCCGCAAGGGTGTGGACAAGGACGAGCG
>JANOGR010000360.1:0-3061 GCA_031406095.1 Ignavibacteriales bacterium | reverse complement strand
CGTTCTGGATTCCCGCTTAAAACGTGCCTGCCCGCCTTACGCAAGCCATCGCAGAGGCAGGCGGGCGGGAATGACAAACAAAAAAGAAAGACTGTCACTCCCGCGGATTGTAAGCGGGAGTCCAGAACACGGCCTCAATTTCTGGATGCCCGCTAATCACGCCAAAAGCTGCGGCATGCACAAAACGTCGAAATCCGCGGGCATGACAAAAGAAATGGGCGATGGTTTTTGTCATTCATTACTAGGCGCTTTGACCGCCGGAGGGAAAATCTGACCGAATGATTCAAGCCGGAGTCGACCAGCTACAGCTCGTTGAGTTTCTTTTGAATATCAGGTTTGGGGTCATCGTAACTGACGACTGTGTTTCCGTCGGAGTCAAACTCGAATTCGACCATCACACCGGCCTGCATCAGGACCGAGAACAGCCTTGTCTCATCGAAGCTTTTAAGCTTTGGAAACTGGGTTTGCATGGTTTCCACGAATTTGGGGAGGGCGACTTTTGGCATATTGACTCCTTGCTGGGGTACTGGAGAAGGTAGAAAACACTCAGCACAATGGCAACTCTGTCAATGAGCGGGAACCAATGGGCCGAAACAAAACTCACCGTCTGACGTTAAACAGAGTATTGATTTCGTCGGGAAATTTTCCAAATAACTTCTTACGTTCTTTCCAAACCATTTCTTTGGCTCTGGAGTCTTAACCAGAGTATCACATCGAAAGGAGATCCCTTGAAGAAGAGCCCGTTCCTTATTCTCTTTCTTGCCGTTTGCACATCGGTTTTTGCTCAGGAACGAAAGAATCCCGTATACGTGTCCACACAATGGCTTTCTGAAAACCTGAGCGACCCGAATCTCGTTATCCTGCACGTCGCTTTCAATAGAAGGGAGTATTTAACCGGCCATGTTCCCGGAGCGCGATTCCTCTGGTATAACTGGCTTGCCGTGTCGAACCCTGACGCCTCCACTGAAATGCCGTCGGTGGAAGGGGCCGATACCTTACTCGAGAGCTTAGGGATTACGCAAAATTCGACGATCGTTGTTTGTTTTGGCGGTTCAAATGTCTCCACGACAACTAGCATGGTTCTTACGCTCTCGTATTTTGGGTTTGGAAATCAGACTTCGGTTCTTGATGGCGGTTTTGAGGCATGGAAGTCAGAAAAACGAACTGTTTCAACCGAAAATCCTGCAGTGAAACGAACTTCCCTTTCGTTGCGGGTAAACCCGTCCGTGCTTGCAGATGCCGACTGGATCAAAACAAACCTCACAAACCCCGGCGTATGTGTCATCGATGCACGTGGAAAGAATTTTTATGATGGTAATGGAGGAGGAATTGTGAGAACCGGACACATCAAGGGAGCGAAGAGCATTCCTTTCACAACCGTGGTCGACAGCACGAACAGACTCAAGGACATTGCAACGCTTCAAAAAATGTTTGAGGATGCCGGTGTGAAAAAAGGAATGAAAGTCGTGAGTTACTGTCACGTTGGCCAGCAGGCGACAGTAATCTACTCGGTGGCACAACTGTTGGGTTTTGACACTGCTGTCTATGACGGCTCGTTTGAAGATTGGAACGTACGCGGAGATGACTATCCGGTAGAAAAACCCGAGCCGGAGAAGAAGTAGCATTGAAAACTCCAAAACCCTACATGAATCCATACCTCGCCGGGATCGGCCTGGGCTTGGTGCTATTGGCTGCGTATGTTGTCATGGGGCGTGGGATCGGAGCAAGCGGGGCTTTCACGTCTGTGGTTGCCGCCGGCGTTCAAACTGTCGCGCCGGCTCACGCTCAGGCTAGCGCCTTCTATAAAGAGTATCTACCTGCAAACACGAATCCGCTCAAGGACTGGCTTGTGTTCGAGGTTGCGGGCGTTATTGTTGGAGGTTTGATCTCAGGAATGCTCGCCGGCCGGGTCAAGCGAACGATTGACCGGGGTCCGAACACTACGGACTCTCGACGCCTCGTTTTTGCGGTTGTAGGCGGGGCAATAATGGGATTTGGCTCAAAGCTGGCTCGCGGCTGCACCAGCGGCCAGGCGCTCACGGGCGGAGCTGTATTGAGCGTGGGGAGCTGGGTGTTCATGCTCGCAGTGTTCGCAAGCGCGTATGGAGCAGCGTATTTTGTGCGAAGGCAGTGGAATTGATGGCGCCATTCTACAAAAACGGTCTCTTTGGCGACGACACCAGTTTGCTATTCGCATTCATCATCGGAATTGGATTCGGTTTCTTCCTTGAGCGGGCGGGATTCGGCAGCTCGACCAAACTTGCAGCCCAGTTTTACGGGCGCGACCTCACCGTGTTTAAGGTCATGTTCACAGCCATCATCACGGCAATGCTTGGCCTCTTCTGGCTGGGTTGGGCGGGAATCGTTGACCTCTCACTCGTGAACATTCTGCCGACATTCCTGATGCCGCAGCTCGTCGGCGGGTTGATCTTCGGCGTTGGCTTTGTGATGGGCGGATACTGCCCCGGAACCTCCTGCGTTGCTGCAGTCACCGGCAAGATGGACGGCTGGGTTCATCTCATCGGCATGATGGCCGGGATTCTGTTGTTTGGAGAACTATTTCCCACGCTCGAAACATTTTACGCTTCTTCTTCAATGGGTCAAACGACGCTTGATGGAGTTCTCGGGGTTTCGTACGGCACGGCTGTATTCTCCATCGTCGTGCTGGCTCTGGCGGGATTTTACTTCGCCGAAAAGATCGAGCAGAGATTCTCTTCCGCCTCAACTTCGTCGTGAATGTTTCCTATCGCCATCTTGCAGTGGGCGCACTTATCCTCGGCTTGCTTGCGCTCTTCGTCGGGAATCCAAAAGAATCTTATCAGATAAGCATCGATGTGCGGGAGTTGGCGAGCCTCATCGAGCGCGAGGAAGACCATCTAACGGTTGACGAGCTTGCCGCGATGCTGATGGAAGGAAAACATCGCCTTCGAATTCTCGACCTTCGGGATTCCGCTTCATACGCACAATACCACATTCCAGCAGCCGAACGGATCGGAATTACTCAGCTCATGGATGAGCGGTTGTTACCGGGCGACACGACGGTGCTTTATTCCGATGGCGG
>JANOGR010000336.1:0-2480 GCA_031406095.1 Ignavibacteriales bacterium | reverse complement strand
GCGAAACGCTCATGATTTTCGGAGGGTCGTTCTGGCAAATCATGTTTCCTTTTCTTCTGTTTCTTTTTGCCCTTCGTGATCGGTCAAGAATAGCCCCCTTCCCCTTGTTCTACGCGGGCCTCTCAACCATGGACGTCAGCTACTATGCCCGTGACGCCATGATCCGAATTCAGCCGTTGATCGGCGGAACGCATAAAAATATGCATGATTGGTTTCGTCTCGCCATCCGGTGGGAGCTTCAAGATGACATTGAAACAATCGCTGACACTCTCTACTATGCCGGAGCTCTTTGTTGTGCTGGAGCTATCGGAGCGGGGCTATTTCTTGCGATGAGGGGCTATTTCAAGCCGCCGGTTCAGGCAACAGGAGAACTTTCAGCTTCCCTCCACGAAATTGTGTCATCGCAAAAACTGCCACCGAATGAAACTCAGGCAACGGTTCAAGATCCAACAAATCCTACGGCAGGCAAGGAAGACCCCTGGGGAGTTTCGTCTGAGGATGATTCGGGTTCGCCTCGAGCCGAATAATACCTGAAAGGAACTCATGAGCATCCAGGGAACACCAGATCTTGTTGAAGTCGATTTAAGCCTCATCGAACACAGTCCACTCATCAACGATGATATCGCTCCGACGAAAACCTCTCAGCGAAAATGGGGGATTTACAACATCGCAGCGCTCTGGATTTCCATGTCTGCATGTATTCCAACCTATATGCTCGCATCCTCCTTGATCTCTGAAGGAATGAACTGGTATCAAGCGGTGATCACGGTGTTTCTCGGGAATGCTATTATTCTGATTCCAATGATGCTCAATGCGCATGCCGGCACGAAATACGGCATCCCCTTTCCTGTGTACTGCCGGGCCTCGTTCGGAGTGAAAGGTGCCAACGTCCCGGCGTTGTTGCGCGCCTTTGTCGCATGCGGATGGTTCGGCATTCAGACGTGGATCGGGGGATGGGCGATTTACAAGATCATTACGATTTATGTCCCCTCGTGGGACTTGCTGCCGACCTGGCTCGCCGGTATAAATATCGCCCAGTTCGCTTGCTTTATGTTCTTCTGGGGAATCAACATGCTCGTGATCTACAAAGGCATCGAGTCGATCCGTTTCTTGCTGGATATTAAAGCACCTCTTCTTATTGTACTCGGCCTCGTGCTTTTGGGCTGGGCTTACCAGGAAGCTGGAGGATTCGGTCCGATGTTGTCCCAGCCGTCGCAATTTGAACCCGGCGGACCGAAAGCCGGTCAGTTCTGGAATGTCTTTTTTCCATCGCTTACAGGTATGATCGGGTTTTGGGCAACGCTCTCGCTGAACATTCCGGACTTCACACGATATGCCCGGACTCAACGGGATCAAATGCTGGGTCAGGCAATCGGACTGCCAACGACCATGGCGCTGTATTCGTTCATCGGCGTCGCAGTCACATCGGCAACAATTGTGATTTACGGAGGTTTGCCGATTTGGGAACCGGTCGTCCTGATTACCCGCTTTACAAATCCAGTGGTGTTGGCGGTCTCGTTGTTCGCTCTGTGTCTCGCTACGTTGGCTACGAACCTTGCTGCCAACGTTGTCAGTCCCGCGAACGACTTTGCAAACCTGTGGCCTTCCAAAATCACGTTCCGAATCGGCGGGTTGATCACGGGGATCATCGGCATACTCATCCAACCGTGGAAGCTCGTTGCCGATCCCAGCGGATATATCTTCACATGGCTTGTGGGCTATTCAGCGCTTCTGGGCCCTATTGGTGGCATCCTGATTTGCGACTACTTCGTCATTCGGAAGAAGCAACTTCTGCCCATCGACCTCTACTTGGTTCAGGGAGTATATTCCTATCGCAGCGGCTTTAACCCCGCCGCCATCGTAGCATTGATTCTCGGTATCGCCCCCAGCATTCCCGGTTTTCTGGGCACGGTCAAAGTGGTCGACCCTGCCTCCGTTGGTCCGTTCCTCATGAGCCTGTACAATTACGCCTGGTTTGTCGGGTTCGGGGTTGCATTCTCGTTATACTTTGCTCTGATGAGGAAATCGCTCAAACCTTAAATTCACACCGACCATCGACTCACAAAAACTTTCCCCTGCTTCACTCGCAATCAAGTGGGGCATAATTCTCTTCACGGGCACGATCATTCTGCTCATGAGCCCGCCTGCCGGGATTTCGGTTGAATCCTGGCGTCTCCCTGGCGATTTTCCTCGCTACGATCGTCGGTTGCGTCGTTCGCCCTCTTCCTGACGGTGCGATGGTGCTTATCGGTGTTTCCGCTGTCGCGGCCACAGGTGCGTTGCCGGTTGCTGAAGCCCTTGGGGGCTACGCCGACCCTATCGTGTGGATGGTTCTGGCGGCGTTCTTCATTTCACGCGGTATGGTGAAAACCGGGCTGGGGAGAAGAATCGCTTTTCTCTTCATCCGAACGATCGGCCACCGCAGCCTCGGCCTCGGGTATGCCTTTGTGGGTACTGATTTCGTACTGGCTTCCGTCATT
>JANOGR010000331.1:0-25253 GCA_031406095.1 Ignavibacteriales bacterium | reverse complement strand
ATTGCTTCTTGACGACGACCCATGAGATCGAATATTATTCCGAGATTCATTTGAATGATGAACGAGAGAGGGTCAATCTCTTGCGCCTTCCGCGTTTGGGAGAAAGCATTCTCGGTGTCTCCCAATGCACCGAGCAGTAATGCATACCAATGGTGGGCCGTCGCGTAATTGGGATTCAATTCTATGGCCTTTCTGTAGTCTTTTTCGGCCTCCTGCCATTCACACTCACTCCATTTCGCGTATGCCAAAGCAGTATAGGCTTCCGCAAGTCTCGGATTCAATTCGAGCGCTTTTCTGGCAAAGGTACGAGCTTTCTCCATTGCGTCTATTGGCGGCGGGAAAATATACACGGGGTGGAGGACATGTGTTTCGGCGATCCCGCTGTAACCTTGCGCAAAACTTGAGTCCCGTTGAATTGCCTCATGATAGAACGCAAGGGCACGCTCAAGCCCCTCCGGCGTCCGCTTGTTCCAATTGTATCTGCCTTTGAGATAGTGCTGATAGGCCTCTGCATTACTGGTAGGTATTGTATTAAGATTTGCGCTTTCAACGCCGCTTATCTGGAGACGAAGCTGCTCTGAAATGTCTTTCGAAAGCTCGCCCTGAAGCGATTGAATGTTTGACATGGCTCTGAAGTACTGTTCGCGCCAGATTTGTTTGCCGTCTTTCGTATCGACAAGCTCAACGCTGAGCTGCACATCGTTTTCTCGTCGGACAATTCTTCCCGTCAAAACTGTTCCAACGTTAAACACCTTGCCGATTTCGAGAGGGTCAAATTCTTTTCCTTTATAGCGGAACACCGATGAGCGGGACATCACCCGAAGGTTCCGCAGACGCGAAAGAGTGCTGATCACGGCTTCCGTTATGCCGTCGCTCAGATATTCGGCGTCAGGATCACCGCCGACGTTCACGAGGGGCATGACCGCAAGAGACGACAAAGGCTCTCCCTGTTTGAAAAACATCAGATAGCCAATGATGAGGACCCCCAACAAGAGAAATCCAAGTGCCGAGAACAAGAACGCCCATTTTCGTTGTTTCGGAATTGGAATCGTTGCCGTCTTGAGCCCCAGTTCCCCGACCGCTTTTTCGAAATCGTGGTCTTTCATCTTTGAGAGTGCTGCCGGCGATGTGCCTGATGTTTTCCTTCGAGCGCGTCGAAGGTCGACCTCCATGTCAGCTACGGTTTGGTACCGGTCCGCTGGATTCTTTTCGAGAGCTTTATCAACAATCGAAATAACATCTGGCGGTACGTTCGGGCGGTATTTTTCTACTGGTTCGGGCTCTTCGTTCACGATGGAGTACATTAACGCCGCTTGATGTTCGCCCCGGAAGGGAACACGCCCGGTCAGCATTTCATAGAGGACGACTCCGAAGGAAAATATGTCTGAACGATGGTCAGCCTGAGAGCCTTGGACCTGCTCCGGCGCAGTATAAGCAAGCGTGCCCACGGTAGTTGAACTTTGGGTAAGGTTAACAGAACCCTTGAGCTTCGCGAGGCCGAAGTCCATCACTTTGACCTGTCCTCTCGCGCTCAGCATGATATTTTCTGACTTGATGTCCCGATGCACAATTTCTTTGCTGTGAGCTTCCTGCAGTGCTTCACCGATTTGGATTGCGTAGTCGAGGATTTCGGTCGTTTTCTCAAATGGAAGCCGATCCCTCAAAGTGACTCCATCGACAAATTCCAGTTCTATGAACTGCTCGTCCCCGTCGTCGTGGATGCCATAAATGGCGCAAATATTTGGATGGTTGAGGAGTGCAGCTGCCTGAGCTTCCTGCAGGAAGCGGGCTTTATCGGTGGGTTTAGCGATGATGTGTTGAGGCAGAAACTTTAATGCAACCGACCGACCAAGTTTTGTATCTTGGGCTTTGTAGACGACGCCCATGCCTCCTTCCCCGAGCTTCTCAAGAATCCTGTAATGGGAGATTGTTGTACCAATCATGGTTCACGCCTCCGCCACAACGATGGCGCCTGCCCGCCTCCGAGAATCAAGAATGGCAGGCGGGGATCCTGAAAATTGCGGCTTCTCGTAAAAAGCACTCGCAGGCAATTTTCGGCCATTCCGCTTTCTCCGAGTTTCTCTAAAATCTTGTAATGGAGAATGGTCTTGCCGATCATTTCGTTCGCCTCGCGATAACAATCGTCATGTCGTCTGATTGCGGGCAATTGCCGGCGTGGAGCTGGACATCCTGAACCAATGACTGAAGCATTTCCTGCGGTGATCGGTCACGCTGAGATACAAGGAGCTGCGAGAGCCGCTCCTCCCCGTATTGCTCGCCTCTTACATTCATTGCTTCGGGAATTCCGTCGGAATACACGATGAGCACATCGCCAGCTTTGATGGGGACTGATTCATCCTCAAATGTGGCTTCCTCGAACGCGCCCAGCATCATACCACCCCGATCGAGACGACGGAAACTGCCGTCGGTGGAAATCAAGAAGGGATGATCATGGCCTGCGTTCGAGTATGAAAGTTGGTGATTACGGCTGTCGAGGATCCCAAAGAACAATGTGGCGAATTTTTCCGGACTTGTGCTTTGATACAGGAGAATGTTGGAGCGACTCAGGCATTCACGGGGATCACCTGCAACGAGTGTCTGTCCCCGAAGGGTGGCCTGGAGGTTTGCCATCAAGAGCGATGCCGGAAGTCCTTTTCCTGTGACATCACCGAGACAGAGAGCAAGCCTGTTGTCCGTTGTCTTGATGAAGTCAAAATAGTCTCCCCCGACGGTCTGCGCTGGTATCGTCTTGCCGACGATATCGTATGAATCCAGTTTCGGCATTTCTTTCGGAAGAAGGTCAAGCTGGATGCGCGAGGCAAGGTGGACCTCTTCCTGCATTTTGATGAACTGTCGCTCCTCTTCATAGAGGCGTGCGTTTTCAATAACCTGGGAGGATTGTCCGGCGATAATGGTGAGAAGGCGTTGGTCATCGACATTGAATTTCTGTCTATCCTTTTTGTTGTAGACGGTCAAGACTCCTTTAAGCTCTGATTTGACCAGCAGGGGAACGCACAAGAGGGAGTCGATTGCCTCGTCCCACCGTACGCCGCTGAACCTGTCATCGCGCTGGGGGTTTTCAACAAGCAAGGGTTTCATGTTGAGGTGCATCCAACCGAGGAGCGCCTGGTGCAAGTGGAATTCCACATGGTCGCTGGAGCTTACCATGGCGCGTACCAGGGTTTTGGTCGGCTCGGCGCTCTTGGCATCGACGAGCGTAATCACTCCTTGCTCAGCATGGACCGCGCGCAGCGAACGACGAACGATCGTTTGCATGATCTCTTCAAGATTCAATGTACTCCCAATGGCCCGGGCGAGGTCGTTGAGAATGGACAACTCTTCGACGGCTCGCTTCAGCCGCTGAGTTTCGTCCGGGATGAACTGCGGAGGTGTCGTCACCTGGTTCGTCTCGTCGTGGTGGTGGAAGAACGCTCGAAAATGTAATCGAAATGGGAACGAAAATCAATTTGTCTTTCTTGATTTTCCGTCAAAGTTTGTCTACCATGAGTCGCTTTTGGTGTGTATTTCTTCAGGCTTTTCATGACTCTCAGGGGAAAAGTCAGCTCGCTCCACATTTGTCAAGGCCACCGTAAAGCCATGTTTCTCCTCGATGAGGTGAACGCCGTTGAAAGCCTGGGCCTTGAAGGAGACATTCATGCGGTCAAGGAGAGCTCCCGGCAAGTTCTGTTGATTGAGAAAGAAACACTGGACGCGTTGAAGCTGAAGCCTGCCATGCTGCGAGAAAACGTCACAACCGAAGGCATTCCACTCATGTCCCTGCAACGAAAGCAACGCCTCCAGGTGGGGAAAGCGGTCCTCGAGATTACCAATGAGTGCGAGCCGTGTGAGCGAATGGAGGAACTTCGGGCAGGGTTGCAGGACGAGCTCACAGGGCGAAGAGGGATGCTGGCGAAAGTCGTTCGAGGCGGCCCGATTCGAGTGGGCGATCCGGTCACGATTCTTTCATAACAGCTGTTCGTATGCTCAAGTTCTGGCAGCTGACCTACAACTTCTTTTTCATCCCGCTGTTTTGGCTTGCCATTCAGATTGCCGCTCTTTTCAACCCGAAGATCCGGAGAGGCATCGGGGGAAGGCGGGGCCTTCTCAAACGCCTGGAAGCGGACGTCCAGAAACTCCGGTCGAAACGCCGGATTTGGTTTCATTCATCCTCGATGGGGGAATTCGAGCAGGCGAAACCCATCATCTCAGCGCTCAGAAAACGGCATGCAGACATTGATATCATTGTCACGTTCTTTTCTCCCTCCGGCTATGACCATTCGAAGAACTATAAACTCGCCGACCTCATCACGTATATCCCGTTCGATTCCAGAGGCAATGCGACGAAGTTTCTCGACCTTATCAAGCCGACGGTTGCCGTCATGGTTCGCTATGATGTCTGGCCCAACCACGTGTGGGAGCTCCAGCGAAGGAAGATCCCGACGTTCATTGCCAACGCGACCCTCAGAAAAAACTCTCTGCGAAGAGTTTTCCCTCTCACCAACTTCCATCGGTTTGTGTACGACGGGCTCACCTCCATCCTCACAGTGTCTGAAGAGGATGCTGATGCATTTCGCGGGTTTGGTCTCGATGGGCCGCTGATCCAATCGATCGGTGAAACACGCTACGACCAGGTGTCCCAGCGCAGCGAGGAGGCCAGGAAAAAGCATCTGATACCGCTCAATCTCTTGCGACGGAGAAAAATCTTTGTCGTCGGCAGCAGCTGGGAAGAAGATGATGCAGTCGTGATACCCGCATTTCAAGCGATTTCGCAAAAAGATCTTTCTGCTTTGATGGTTTTCGTACCCCATGAACCCACGCTCGACACATTGGAACGGCTCGAGATCTCCATGAACGGCCGGCTGCGGTCCATTCGGTTTTCCGACCTCAACGATTATTCGAACGAGAACGTCATCCTCGTGGACAGCGTTGGTGTGCTCATGGCTCTCTATCAGTATGCCGACCTGGCGTATGTGGGTGGAAGTTTCAAGCAGGGCATTCACAATGTTCTTGAGCCGGCTGTGTACGGCATCCCGGTTCTGTACGGCCCAAAGCATGAAAACTCGCGTGAGGCTATTGAGCTTGTGCGCAGAGGTGGAGGCTTTGTTGTGAAATCATCGGAAGAGTGTTTTCGGATCCTGAAAATACTTTTCGACAAACCGAAAACGAGAAATGAATCCGGCGAAAAGTCGTTCCGACTCGTCAAGGAAAACGTTGGCGCGACGGCAAGATTCCTGAAACACCTGGAGAAAGCGTTGTAAATGAAGATTCTTTATTTCGACACCATCGCGGGAATAAGCGGAGACATGACGCTCGGCGCCATGGTGAACGCCGGAATGCCTCTGGAGAAGCTCTCTTCGGAATTGTCCAGGCTGAACCTCTCTGGTTTTGAACTTGCAGCCAGACATGTGGAGCAAAGTGGAATTGTCGGAGTGAAAATCGATGTCGTGGTCACGGATCAACCGAAATATCATCGCCACCTCGCCGACATCAATGCAATTATTGAGAAGGGCGGATTCAGCGCACGGGTGAAAGAAGCTTCGACGAAGATTTTTCGCGAAATCGCCGTTGCGGAAGCCAAGGTTCATAATTCCACGATTGACAAGATTCACTTTCATGAAGTGGGTGCCGTTGATTCGCTGGTCGATATCGTCGGAACCGCGATTTGTCTGGAGCACTTTGGCATCGAGCAGGTTTATTCATCTCCGGTGAAACTCGGGAACGGTGGATTTGTCACTTCGCAGCATGGAACACTCCCCGTGCCTACTCCCGCGACGCTCGAAATCCTCAGAGGATACCCGACGATCCTCACAGACGTCGCCGCTGAGCTGACGACGCCGACGGGTGCGGCGATCATCAAAGCGCTTTCAAACGGCGTGCTTTCCACAGAGCGGATGCGGGTTGAAACGATCGGGTACGGTGTGGGGGACCGCGAGATTGAACAAATCCCGAACCTCCTGCGTGTCATGATCGGCGAAATGGACCCGGTCTACACGGCTGACGATGTCGTGAGCGTCGAAACGAACATCGATGACATGAATCCTGAGATCTTTCCGTATGTGATCGAACAGCTTCTTGGCTCGGGCGCGCACGATGCGTATGTGATACCGGTAATCATGAAAAAAGGGCGCCCGGGCATACTCCTGTCAACTCTCACAGAGAGGTCAAAGCTTGACAAGGTTTTGAATATCATCTTTCGGGAAACCTCAACGCTCGGTGTCCGAATCCAGCCCATTGAACGAAGGAAATTGCATCGATCGAAAAAACAAGTGAGCACAAGCCTGGGACCGGTGCACGTCAAAGTCGTACTGAACGACGGCAGGGAAATCCTCGTTCCGGAATTCGAGGAATGCAAGAGGATTGCCCAGGAGAAAAAAATTCCACTCATCGATGTGTACAGGCTCCTCGAGAAAGAAATTCGATAGAAGCGGAACTATGACACAATGCCCGACTCTCTTGCCGATATCGCTGTTCCTCTTCCTCTTTACAATACTTTCACCTACTTAGTCCCGCCTGAGTTGCAGGCGCTCGCAAAGCCGGGTTGCCGCGTTTTGATTCCGTTTGGCAAGAAACACCTCAGCGGGGTTATTGTGGCATCGCCGGAACGGTCCACTCTGGTCGGCCTGAAGTATATCAAGGACGTTCTCGATCTCACACCTTCTTTTTCTTCCGAAATGCTGGAGCTTTGCCGCTGGATTTCTGAATACTACGTTGCGCCGTTCGGTGAAGTTCTGAAGGCGGCTCTTCCCCAGGGATTGTCTCTCGAAGGCAAAAGAATCGTCAGGCTGAAGGTTCATGACCCTTTGTCATCGCCAACCTCTCCTGTGGATTTGTCCAGGAAACAACTTTCCATCCTCGACGCATTGAGGGTGAAGGACGGGCAGACCATACCCCAGCTCCAAGCGAAGACCCGCGCCAGGAATATCCATGCCACATTGAATGAAATGGCGCGTCAAGGACTGGTTGACATTGAAGATCGCATCCCACAGCCAAAGGTAAAAGTGAAACGCGAGAGGGTGGTTCAATTGAGTGCTCAAGGCTTGGATCTTCTTGCAATGAAGACGCCTGTCGATAAGCTCACGGCAAAACAAACGTTCATCCTGAATGCGATCGGAAAAAGCCGGCGCCCTGTGCGTGAAATCCTTCAGGCGGTCGGCACAACATCTGCATCGTTGAAGACCCTTGGGCTTAAGGGCCTTCTCTCGTTCGAGGAGGTTGAACTGAAGAGAGAAAGCCTGTATGAGAATCTTGAGCCTCCCCCGCAGATTGTTCTCAACGCGCATCAACAGGCCGCAATCCAGGAGATAGAAAAGACGGTTGAAGCCGGGGCGTACAAAGCGTTTTTGCTTTTAGGTGTTACGGGAAGTGGAAAGACCGAAGTGTACATCGAGGCTATTCGAAAAACTCTCGCGGAGGGCAAAACAGCGATCGTGCTTGTCCCGGAAATCTCCCTGACCCCTCAAACGGTGCGTCGTTTCAAGGCTCATTTTGGCGGCGATGTTGCCGTGATGCACAGCCACATGTCGATGGGCGAGCGTTATGATTCCTGGAGGGCGGCCCGCGATGGAAACGCGAAAATCGTTATCGGCCCGCGATCAGCCGTGTTTGCGCCGCTGCCCAATCTCGGACTGATCGTCGTCGACGAAGAACAGGAAGCCTCGTACAAACAATTCGATTCTGTTCCCCGATACAACGCCCGGGACGTAGCGATCGTGCGCGCCCGCAGTCATCAGGCAGTCGTGGTCCTCGGCTCAGCGACACCTTCTGCCGAAAGTTATCACAATGCGCTGGAGGGAAAATACCGGCTCCTGGAACTTCCTGAACGCGTGGACAACGCCCGTTTGCCGCGGATCGACATTATCGACATGGCGCAGGAGCGCAAGCGGGCCCTCGATGTTATGAAACAGCAGGCGGTTGTTGAGGGGAAGGGGTTCCCCAAACGCTTTCCACGCTCGTCCGTTTCTCAATTGTTAAAGGAGGCGCTCACCCAACGTCTCGAGAAGAAAGAAGGGATTATTCTGCTTCAAAACCGAAGAGGCTTTTCACACGTGATGGAATGCTACGACTGCGGGTTCGTAGAACGGTGTGATAGCTGTGATGTGTCCCTGACGTATCATCAAACAAAGAAGCATCTTCGCTGCCACTATTGCGGGTTTGTGAAACCGCCCCCGACCGTCTGCCCCCAATGCCGAAGCGCAGAGCTTCGTCTTCATTCGTTCGGCACGCAACAGGTGGAACAGGAATTATCAGAGCTTTTTCCAACGGCGAGAATCGAACGAATGGACCTGGATACGACAAACCGTAAAGGCTCGCATGACAAAATCCTGCAGCGATTCGGCAAACGCGAAGCAGATATCCTGCTCGG
Organism: Ignavibacteriales bacterium; assembly: GCA_031406095.1. Classification (GTDB taxonomy): domain Bacteria; phylum Bacteroidota; class Ignavibacteria; order UBA10030; family UBA10030; genus JANOGR01. The sequence goes on along the minus strand of JANOGR010000331.1, from coordinate 16,891 downwards.
AACACAGATGGTCGCCAAGGGGCTTGATTTTCCGCACGTCACGCTCGTCGGAGTCATTTCTGCAGACACGCAAATGATGCTCCCCGATTTCCGGGCGTCCGAGCGGACATTCCAGCTTCTCACGCAGGTAGCGGGTAGGGCAGGGAGGAGGTCGCAAGCGGGCGAAGTTATTGTCCAGACGCTGCAACCCAGCCATTACAGCCTCAAACACGTCGTTTCCCACGACGTCAAGGGGTTCTACGAGGAAGAGCTTGCCTACAGAAAAGAGCTTGACTACCCACCTTTTTCACGGATTGTCCTCCTCGAGTTTCAAGGCGAACACGAACAGGATGTCCATCGTCATGCAAAGACGTTTGCGGACTATCTCGACTCGCTCAATCGTGAAAAGTGCTTCATTGTTCTCGGTCCCGCCGATGCTGTCATTCCAAGAATCAGAAACCGATTCAGGAAACATGTCATTCTTAAGGATCTTCGCAGGTTGGATCCTGCTGGCGCCTCGATGCGCCTGGCTCTTGTGAAGGCCCGGCAGCAGTACGATTCGTCGCCTCTTGGGAAATCGAGGAAGGTGAGATTGATTGTTGACGTTGACCCGCAGGGAATGATGTGAAGCTATTTCGTATCGGCCTCTAAAGCCATTGCCGCTTTCTTTCCGCTTATAACCGACCCCTCGATCGTTGCAGGATAACCCGTGTCTGTCCAATCTCCAGCCAAATAGAAGTTCGAAAACGAAGTCCGAGTTGAAGGACGAAATGCCTCTATCCCGGGTCTCGGCGAGAAGGTCGCTCTTTTTTCTTTGATGACGAGTGAGTGGATGACTTTTGCTGTGGCCGCTTCAGGCATAAGTTGTTTCAGGTCTTCCAGAGCCATCTTTACAATCCGGTTTTTCTCCATGTTGACGTACTTTGCGGCCGCACTGATGACGAGTGACAAGTGCTGCGTTGTCTGTTTTCCGGACTGAAGAATCTTCGATTTATTGAAAACCCACTGTATGTTTGAGTCGAGAACGGCTACGAACTCTTGTTCCATGACCGGCCTGTCGAACCACAGGTTGATTGTGAGAATTGGCGAAGAGGTAAACTGAGAAAGCGTACCAGGAAGGGAATTGGAAGCCAAAGGCGGGCCCACCTTCGACGCTGATTGATGGGGAGATGAAGGATAGATGTCAGAAAGCGCATAATATGGGACAGCGCTAATGAAAGCACCGGCCTTAAACTCTTTTTTGCCGGAACACACAACTTTCACACATCGCGTGGCTCGCACGTCGATTGTGCGCACGGATATCCCGGAAACGATTTTTCCTCCCCGGGCTTCAATGAAACGTCGTGCAGGATCGACGAGAAGCTCTGACAATCCAACCCGTGCAATGAGAAGGCTCGAATTCAATCGACTTCCAAGGAATGCGGCCCTCAAAACACGGAAAAATTGCAGCGCCGAGACGGTTTTTGGGCTGTCGTTGAGCGTTCCGATGGCAATAACATCCCAGAGATACTTCCTACTCGTCGGGGATTGACCCAGTCGGGAGAGCCAGTCATCGACCGTCATCGCCTCGAGCGCTCGTTCCTTTTTGGGCGAAGTACGCCCGAGATCCAAGCCTACACGTAGAAGTCCCAGACGATCCAAAAACGTAAGCGAGGATAGTCCAACGAGTCCGGCGAATACATGGAGAGGAGCTGGAAGCGACGGGCAGAAGAGTGTGGCTGTGCTGCTGCGCGGGTGCAGAAATTCGATCCGGAGATTCGGCTGAAGAGTTGCCAGGTGAGACGAACCAATTTGGTTGAGATAGGCGCGCGTATTTTCATAACATCCCATCATCAAATGCTGGCCGTTATCGACGACGTCTCCCGTCGTCCTGTCGACAAACGAGTGCGTTCGGCCTCCGAGGTAGGGGTTTTGTTCCAACAGAAGGGTTTGATAGCCGCGCGCACTCAACTCGACAGCGGCACTCAGACCGCTTAAGCCGCCGCCGACGATTGCAACGTCATAGTGCATCAGGCGGGAAGTTCAGCTCTGATGTATTGGTGGAGGTTCTTTGGGGCTTTGCTGCGGAGGCTCAGCACCATGGCCACGAGCATTTTGAGGGGGGGAGAAAGTCGGATGCGGGAGGAAAAGACATCATAGTTCGCTTTTTCGATGCGCCGTAACAACAAATAGTAAATGTTGCCCATCGTACGTGCGGCCGTGAACAACGGCTTGTCTTCCTCGGCAAGATACGATTTTGCTTTGCGGAAATATTCCCGGGCACGATCGCATTCGAATTTCATCAGTTGAATGAACCGGTCATTGTATTCGCCATTCAGAAGTTCCTGTTGCGTGTAACGAAATCTCCGGAGGTCTTCCAGCGGGAGGTAAATGCGTCCCCTCTTGGCATCGGCCTTGAGGTCCCTCAGGATGTTGGTGAGTTGAAGGGCGATCCCGAGATTGATGGCGTACTGCTTTGTCTTCTCATTCGAATATCCGAAAACCTCGGCGCAAATCAGCCCAACCGTGGACGCAGCCTTGTAGCAGTATTCAAGCAATTCTTCAAATGATTTATACCGCTTCTTGGTGAGGTCCATTTCCATTCCCTTGATGAGGTCGTAAAAATGGTTTAACGGAATGTCGAATCTCTGGATCACCGTGCTGAGTTTGTTGAGGATTTGGTATCGGGAAGCGCCGCGGAGAGAAAGATGGAGCTCCTTGGTCCACTGTTTCAAACGAGCAGTCCGCTCACGCTGGTTGGACTGTTCGTCCACGATATCATCGGTGTACCGGCAAAAAGCATAAATAGTCTCGATGGCCTCTCGCTTTGGCTTTGGCAGCATCAAGAACGAGTAGTAAAAATTACTCTGCCGGTTTTGGACGAAATCGGGCAAAAAAGTCTGGGCTGAATGCATCGCGTTACGCCAACATTGAAGAAAAGAAAATGCCGACTTTGTTTGAAAGCGTGAGGATGGGACGATTCCGAAACACGTCGTAGTGATTTCGTTCAATCTTCTCCAGGATTTTCATGCCCCCATTCCATGTGAGCTTGAGCTCAAACGCGAGGTCTTTCCCCACTTCGGAAAGCAGCGGTTTTCCTCTCAGAAAGAGGTCCCGCGTCCTTTCGATTTCAAAACTCAAAAGACGTTTGAACTCCGGATTGAACGTCATGTTCGTCAGCTCTTCTTCTGTGTAGGAGAACTCTTTCATATCCTCGGCGGGCACATAAATTCGATCGCGCCCGGCATCGATGCGGATATCCTGCCAAAAATTTGTGAGCTGCAGGGCGGTGCAGATTGAGTCGGAGAGTTCTGCCAGTGACTCGCTCCGGTAATTAAACAACAAAAGCACAAGCCGGCCGACGGGATTGGCCGAGTTCAGACAATAGTCAAGGACCCCGGCAAACGTTTTGTATCGATGGGTCGTCACATCCTGACGGAATGCCTGAAGAAGGTTGCGAAACAGCTCTGGAGGAATCTGGAACCGGTCTATGGTCTCTGCGAGAGCGGCAAACACACGATGACGTGTATTTCCGCTCAAACATTCATTGAGTTGAAGTTCCCATGAATTCAGGCTTTCAATCCGTTCGGCAGTTGTCAACCCCGGCTCGTCTGCAAAATCATCGGCGGTACGGGCAAAAGCATAGATCGCGCAGACATACTTGCGGCGCTCCCTGGGAAGAAGGAGCGAGGCGACGGGAAAATTCTCGTAATGTTCTCTTGTGATTTTCTCGCAATGCCGGAATGCTTCTGCCGATGACCAAGGGCGCTGTGGTATTTCGATTTCTCTTGTGAGCATGGCTTCTCTTGACAAAAAAACTACAGGTTGTGCGGCCTTAAATATGCTGAATCAGGGAGGGAAAAGCAAGGATGCGATATTAAGCGGGTGTGGCTGCGTCTACGATTACTTCGTAGACCGGAATCGGTTGGTCCAATCCTTTCACTATTATCGGCTCGAGTAGTCTTGTTGCTACGTGGTCTTTGACAAGCTCGTACGTGCGAGCTGAAATCATGATACCTTCGACGGGAGCGTTAGCCTCCAGGCGTTGAGTGAGGTTGACGTCGGAACCAAGGACGGTGTAAGAAAGGCGTCTGGATGAGCCCATATTCCCCACGACTACTGGTCCCGTGTTAATTCCGATGCGAATCTTCAGCGGGAACTTCCCTTCCACCTCCCACTTTGCTTTGAGCTCGCGGCATTTTATCTGCATTTCGATGGCGGCCTTCACACACCTCAATGCATGGTCAGGCTGGGGCTCGGGGTCTCCATAGAATACCATCAGGCCGTCTCCGATGAACTTATCGACCGTTCCCTCATACTTGAAGACGATGTCCACCATGGCCCCGAAATACTCATCGAGAGATTTCTGGATGGCTTCCGGGCTCATCGTGGAAGAATACGTGGTGAAGCTCTTGATATCGCTGAACATGATGGTCAGTTCTTTTTTCTGGCCGGCCGCGTAGATCATTTCCGGGTTCGCCATGATGCGTTTTACGACGGAGGGCGGGAAATAAGCTTCGAACGAGCGGCGGAGGGACTCTTTATCCTTTTCTTCGTTGATGTACCTGTAGGCAATGATGGTGAAGACCGACGACACAATCATGAGCGAAGGACGAATGATGTTGACGATGACATTTGCGTAGAGAAACAGGAGTGCGCTTCCTGCCAAATACCCGATGAGGAGAAGGGCCGTTCCGTACCGGAGGCCTCGCGAAGAGAGCGTGAAGGCAAACACCAGCACTGTAACGAGCAGGAGCAACTCGACAAACAGCATTTGGAAATCGGTGAACTCCGTAAGGAAGTTTTCGGTGAGAATGGTGTGGAGAACGTTGGCATGCAGGCCGCTGAGCGGGAAATTGTTGTCCGTAGGCACGGGGCCGACGTCGGACGAACCCGTGGACGTTTGCGAGACCACGGCAATCGAGCCTTTGAAAATCGATTCGGAAAAAGTCTCCATTTCATCACGGTCGTCGGACAGCGTCAAAACGGTGGCAAAATCGATGTGGCGCATGCGCTCCCAGGAACCGATGTAATTGATGACCATGTTCCCGTTCCGGTCAATAGGAATCACGATGTCGTGAGGGGGGCCGCCCGGCCGTTTTGCGTTTTTCAGAGTTACATTTTTACCCGGCCGCACGATGATGTTTTCCGGTGGGACGTTAAGGTAATCGCAAATACACCGGAACGGAAAGCTTGGATAAAACGCACCTGCGTATCGGACCAAAAGAGGCACTCTTCTGAAGACGCCGTCGCGGTCGAAACGAATGCTCAGGTAACCCAGTCCAGCCCCGGCCCTCGCGAGCTCGGGGAAGGTGATAAGGGCTTTCGAGGCCGCATAAAAGTCGCTTGCATCGCCCTCAACTTTGACATTCCATTTTGTTTGATCGAGATACTCCTTGATTTCAGGGAACGTCTTTTCTTCTTGTAACGGGCCGGCTCCCAATTCGAAAGCAAGGCCGTAGTATACATTCCTGGCAAACGCTGTTCCGTTAATGAACAGAGAATCTTCTTCGCGATTCGACCGCGCAGGGAACACATAATCCCAGATCTGCGCCGCAACGCCCATCTCACCCAGGTTTCTCACCACTTGAGCGTAATGCGACCTGTTTAAGTAAAAATTGGGGAGTTGTTTGATGCTGTTGTCGCCGAGGTCGACGTGGACGATGGTCGTGTCGTAGGCGGGAGTGAGGGAGGCGATATTCGAGCGAAAAACGAACAACTGGTCAACGGTTTGAGCATTCCATGGCTCAAACACGTTGGGGAGAAGCAGGGACAGAAGATGGACAACAAGAAAACAGGTCACGACCAGAGCGGTCGTGACCTGTAGTTTTCTACTTGTGGTCAATGGTGAAGGTTTTGCTGTAGAAGTTGCTGGCAGAAATCTGTGTCGCGATAGTGGATACATCGGGCCGCTTCGCTTCTTCTGCTTTTTCTAAGCTTCGAACATTTCCTCCGATGGTGATCGGTTTTTCCGCTAAGGTCGTGAAGGTTTTGAATCGTTTCTTAACGCTGCGAATTTCTGTAACGATTTGCTCCGCGATCGCAGGTTTCTTGGAATCTTCGGCCGCCATGTAATTGCCCAGTAAGGCTTCCAGCTCTATCAAACGCTCGGAGGCGGCAAGAACATAGAACGTCTCACGGCCAACATTTTTGTCCAGCTCATCCCACGTGCGGCCTGCCGGAATAAAATAGTTTTTCCCCGTTTTGTAGTCGGTGTTGAATTGCTTCAGGTTATACGGAAACCTCAATGCAATCTCTCCCATCGACCCGGAATGGATGACATAGACGAAGCACTCCTTCGTCAATTCGACAAGCATCTTCACTTCATCGCCGGACCTTAAGACCGTATCTTTGGTCACGGAGACAAACTTGCGTTCTTTTCCCACGATCGCTCCGAACGACCATTTAAACCCGACGTTTTCAGTCTCCTGCTGGCTCACAGCCGCCGGCAATGACGGGCGCTCCGTCGTTCTGAATCCGAGAAACAAACAACATGCTGCAACAGCACAAGCGGTGTACATCCTCATAGAGAATCTCCTTTAGTGTTCAATCCAAGAAATGGGCAGGTCCTTGTCATACGATGTCTGACTGCGTGTTGGGTTTTGTGCATTCTTCGTTCTCCGCTTCACCTGTTCTTCCACGTACGACATTAACTCGTTAATAGTCACGGTGTAGTCATTGTCGAAATCCGCTTTCCCCTTCATTCCCTCGAGCAAGTAGTACGTAAAGACACCATGGCCAAGGTCGGCGAACTCCTGGGAAACCTCTCCGGCAGCACTAGCCGTAAATACAATGGTTCCATCCTTCGCCTTCGACAAATCTGAAAGGTATTGATTGAAAGGGTTTTGTTCCGTCACGCCGAGTCCCCGGGTTCCAAAATCGAGGCTGATAGCTCCGCTGTGGCATGCGTCCGACAGGACAACAACCTTCTTAGCGGCAATATGACGTTTGAGAACCTCCTCAATACGATACATCGGGTAGGCAGTCGTCCCGAGTTGGGTTGGATTTGTATCATACGTTAAGAGATACGTATTCTGCGGCCTGGTGGGGTCGGGCGCCCCATGACCCGCAAAATAGATCGTCACAAAATCCTTGTCGATGGCCTGGCCAAGGAAGTTCACGAGAGCATCCGTAATGGAAGCAAGCGTCGCGTTTTCGTTAATGAGAAGAGCCATATGATCACTGTCGATCAGTCCCCCCTCCTTTGTTCTCAGGAAATCGGCGAATGCCTGGGCATCACGGTCGGCATACTGCAATTTAGTAATCGACGAATTGGAATAGGCGGAAATGCCCACCACAACAGCCCAGCGTTGCGGGCCAACCGACGATTCTTTTCTGCCAGACATGCTCGGGATTCCGGATGAAGGCATCGATGAAGCCATAGACGTCTTACGGGTCACTCCAATCGTCTTGGAAAACTTATCGCCTTGCTTGCCCGTGACAGAAAGTTGTATTTGGTTATATCCGCCAAGAAGCGAGATTTCCTCTGAAATCACATCGCCGGCCTTCGCTCCGTACGGCGGTTGCTGGTTGCTTACGAGGTCGGCGAGGTTGACGCTAATCGAATACGAGGAAACCTCGAACCAGGGCTTAAACTGAACCTGCACCGAGATCCTGTCCGTTTCGGAATTATTCGCCGGACTGCTCACCTCGATTGCTTCCTCATTCGATAATCGTTGGACCGTCACGAGCTGCTTGGAGGAATGACTCGCCTTATCCGAAGCGACGACCTCAAAGGAGTTCGCACCGACCGAGCTGAGCTTCAACACTACCGCAAACTTCTTCCCCTTGGAGCCTTTTGGCAATTTTGCTTCTTCCGCAGGTGTCAGCGGACTCAGAATTGCGGGGGTCTTCTGAATCGTAACTTCCTTGAGTTCGCTGTCGTCATAGGCGATGCCGCGAATCTCAAATTCTGTCGCAAAGACCTTTGTGAGGCCATCAGCGGCCACCGGCTGTTGAAGAACGATGGTCGGCGGCAAGGAATCAGGCGGAGATTCCAGAACCCTCCAGCTTCTGACAAATCCTTTGGTATTTGCGGAGACAAGCACCTCGTCGGTGACAAAATGAGCAAACGTTGTGTAGGCTCCCGGTTCCGTGATGACATTCAGGCCGAACAACGTCGCGGCATTGTAGAATTTCATAGTGCTGTCAAATGAAGCTGAAACAACCCAACGGCTTTTGGGGTCAAACGCGATCGCAGAGATTCCATTCCTTTGCCCGCTCATCTTTCCCTTAAACGTGAGGCCCGCTGCATCCCAGAGAAATACATTGCCGCTGGCACTTCCGGCAGCCAGGTATTTACTGTCACGACTGAAAGCAATGGCAGTAATTCTCTCTTTTGCATCGGGCAAAGTATTTGTCATAGCCATTTGCGCGACGGTGAAGATGCGAATTTCGCCGTTGGCAGCCGCGACGGCAAACACTCTTCCGTTCGGATGCAGAGCAAACGCTGTCAGGTCTTCCTTGGAGGATGTGGATCCAAGCGATTTTCCACTGAGGACGTCATACACTTTGACCGTTCGATCTGAGCCAAGAACAAAAGCAAGGTTCTCTCCCTGTGCGGAGATGGTGAGAGCGTTCGAGCCTGCCGAAAAGGATTTCTGGAGCGCACCTGTTGAGTAATTCCACACGGCGAACTGGCCATCTGCTGTGAGAGTCAGGAGAGACTGCCCGGATTCCGTGAATGACATTGCTCCTACTTTGTTGGTGACACCGGTTATGGAGAGCTTTTCAGCGAGGGTGATTCCATCGATAAGTTTTACGAGTTTATCTCCGGAAGCCAACGCCAGTAGACCTGTGATTGAAGAAGCACCTCGAAAAACCGGAGCTTTTGGAAAGACTTCCCGAGAGTTGAGATCCTGGATATAAAGGCCCTGTTGCGCGGGGGCGAGTGGCACCATCAGCAGAACGATTGCAGAGAAAAATATTTTGCGCATCATCATGACAGAGACTCCTGAGATAATTGGGGATACTCAGTATACCCGCGGTTTGTTCGAAGGTTCTTGCTTCGCATCATACAAGCCGAATATTGTGGACTGCGTCACCCGGTTAAAGAGTTGCCAAAAAGTGAGAGCCGCAAACAGGGAATGGGGGCGTAATCAACGAAAGACCCGTTGCGTTATGAAAATGCCTCCCTACGGGCCTATCATTTTCGCTAATTTTCGACAGATTGTCAAGCAGGCAGGTTGCTTCTCTTTACCTCGTTTTCTATATTCAAGCACTCTTTTTGTGATCCACGTCTCACCTGGGCTCAACAATGAAAATTTTGCAAAAGGGAAGAATGAACCATCTGAAGTCGCTGTTAATTCATGTTCTCTTTGTTACAGTTTGTATCGCGCAGCAACCTCCGTCGGTTCAGTTAAAGATTAAGGAAAAGTCGGGATTTCTGGGCCTCGGGGGTCCGAGAATTCTCGAAATTCAGCTCTCGAGCCAAAACCGCCAACTTCCTCTGACGAGCGAAAATGTCAATGCAGGACAGTATTACTATTTCTTTTGCAAGCCGGCGGGCGACTGGAAAATCGATTCGGACGTTCTAAAAGATGACATTTCAAAACTTGTCATCTATCAGAACGAACAAAAGCTACAAATTGCGTGGAAAAGCGATGTTCTTATCGAAGCGAATGGCACTGCAGTCCTTCTCGGTTTCCCCAAAACGGTAAAGCTTCATCAGCTGTTTCTGTTTCAGATTCCGGTTGGAGAAACAACAGCTCAGGGTGAGTTTAAAATCCCGCAGGAATTGTGGCCCGGATATTCGGTTATCACGGATTTACTCGCCCAAGCGGAGCGCAGAATTGCCTCCAACCAAAATCGCGATGCTGTTCCTTTTTTTGATTCTATCCTCCAAAATCAGGCTTTTCAGATTTTCCCTCAGTTCGGTGAAATAAAGGATAAGCGAACGAAGGCTTTTGACGCCTATCTGACGGAAAACGTGACGGGATTCCAATCCATGATGAGCAACGCTCAAATGGATTTGAAAGAGAAAATCTCCAAAATCGACCAGTTGAAGCCGGCGTTTCAGTTTGTTGCAGATTCACTTGCCAGGCCGGCATTGAATATCGGATCGCTGGAAACGACCATCGCACCTATTCTCATGAGAGCCCGGGACGTGATGTTTCAAGCGACAACCGCCAAAGACTCGTTGCAGCGATCACTTGACGACAAGAATATTCGATGGATCATTGAAGGCTCCGCAACGGGTAAAGGGGGCTATCTTTACGTATACATGGTCGAGGCGCTGGGGTGGGCTTTTTCGTCAATCGATTTTGCCGATACTGGCCTTTCGGTCCTCAAGGTGAGACTTCCGGATGATCAGCAGGCCCGGCTCACCAAGTTCAACCTGAACGAATCGTTCGAAACGTTTATTCGAATATGCAATGAACGGTTTCAGATCAAGCTTCCCATGTTGCCGATCGAGTTCTTGCCCGGGCTGAGAAGGGATACATCGACCTTCGCGCTGCCGTTTTATTCAATTATCAAAGCGGTCAACGACTACTTCTATGGCAACTATGGCCCCGCAAGGGATGAAATTTTCAAGATTTTCCGAACATGTTATGAGCCGGAGATTTCATCGAGATTCGACCATATGAGAATCCTCATTGAAGTCCGGCAAGGCCGTGCTCCGGCAGAAGTCTTCAAACTTGTGACGGAAGCTGAGGAAGCGGCCGGAAAGAAAGACGACCAGGGAGCAAAAGACAAATTCGAACAGGCGAGGATCATCGCTCCTAATTTCGGATATCCGCTGTTTGCTCTCGGTAAGTATTTTGCGCGAGTGAATGACCCGATCCGAGCCATCAATGCCTTCCAACGCGCCTATCAGATAGATTCACTTTATTTCAGCGCTTACCGGGAATGTTACAACCTTTACCGTCGTCAGGCGATTTACAAATCATGCGTCGAAGTTCTTACCCTTGCGATTCAACGGGGCAATGACTATTGGGAAACGAATTACAAACTCGGGGAAGCTCTCAAGGGGGACGCAGATTATGCGCGTGCGATTCAATCTTTTGAACGCGCTCTGGCAATCAGCCCTCGAAATTATCAGACGAACATTCAACTTGGCCTGGCGTTTCAGGAAATGAAGAATTTTCCGAAAGCGCGAGACTTCTTCAACAAGGCGCTCGACATCGATTCACAGCGTCAGGAGGCGGTCGATTACCTCCAGAAGCTCAATGAGCTGATACGGGGCGGCAAGTAAGCATCTCTCACCCCGATTTACCGCACTTCTTTGCATTTCGGTCAATCCGTTGGTATATTTGCCATCTGAAAACCGCTTTCTGCAACATAATTGGCGAAAAACTGATGCCTGTACCTCATCGGGCACGTGGCGAAACTGGCAGACGCGCTAGCCTTAGGAGCTAGTGGGGAAACCCATGGGGGTTCGAGTCCCTCCGTGCCCACAAAGGAATTCGGAGTGGCGGGTCTACAATATTGAAAACAGAGGAACGTCATACGTGGAAGTGAAGGTAAACACAATAACAGAAGTGTCGCGCGAAGTGGAGATCCAGGCCACGGCACAGGAACTTCAGCCGCACTTCGAAAAAGCCTACCGGGGGTATCAGTCCAAGATCGAGCTGAAGGGATTCCGGAAGGGAAAAGCGCCGCTGGATATGATCAAGAAGCTCTACGGCGAAATGATCGAACAGGATTCTCTTGAAACGGTCGCCAACGAACTCTACAGAACCGTAGCCAGGGAGAAGGAACTCAAGCCCGTTGGTGATCCGATGCTCGAGGACATGGATTACAAGAAAGGTGACGGGTTTCGGTTCAAGATCAAATACGATGTTCGGCCTCAGATTGACTTGAAGAACTACAAAGGGATTCCCGTAGAAAAAGTCGTCCATCATGTCACTGATGAAGAGGTCGTGAACGAGCTCTTACGACTGCAACGTGCTGATGCCGAACTCGAGGGGGTTCAATTTGTTTCTGACAAAGAGCACATTGTCACCGTGGATCTACAAGAACTCGATGATGTAGGTGTTCCGATGATCGGGAAAAAAACAGAAAACACGCGGTTTTATCTTGCCGACAGCCAGCTGGAACAGCCGTTCAAAGATGCTCTGAAAGCAGCCGAAGTCGGGGGCGAGTATTTCGTCAAGTTCGAACACCAGCACGGCGACCATGCCCATAAGGTCAACGCGAAGCTCACCGCAAAAAAAATTGAAAAAGTAAAACTCCCCGCACTCGATGACGAGTTTGTCTCGAAGATCACCAAGGGAAAAGTGACAACAGTCGAACAGCTCAAAAACGGCCTCAAAGAAGACCTTGTTTCCTACTGGAGGGCGAAGAGCGACAGGCAGGTGCTTGCATCCATTACGGGTGAGCTTTTGAGGCGTCATGATTTTCAGGTTCCGGAATCACTCATTCGGTCCATCCTTGATGGCCTCGTCGAGGAAGTCAAGAACGAGTCTCCCGGAAAGCAACTGCCGAAAGATTTCAACGCTGAAAAATTCTTCGAAGAGAACAGGGCCTATGCCATCTACCAGGCAAAATGGGCTCTTCTGCGGGAAGAGCTGATTAAAGCGGAGAAGATTTCGACGGACGACGGAGATCTGCTGAAGCTTGCGGAGGAGGAATCAGCGAGAATCGGCATCGAAAAAGATCGATTAATCAATTACTACAAGTCTTCGGAACAAGTGAAAGACCGAATCGTAGGAGAGAAACTTGTCAGGCTTTTGATCGATTCGGCAAAAATCAAAGAAGTGGAAGAGAAAGAACCAGCCATCTCAACGTGAAAGGATCTTCAGCAATGAAGCCTCAGGTGTATAACCAACTTGTGCCCATCGTGGTTGAGCAGACGGGGCGGGGGGAGCGCGCATACGATATTTTCTCACGGCTCCTCAAGGAAAGAATCGTATTCATCGGCACGCCGATTGACGACATCGTGGCCAGCCTGACGATCGCCCAGCTCCTGTTTTTGGAGTCGGAGGACCCCGACAAGGACATCCATCTTTACATCAACAGCCCCGGGGGAAGCGTCTCCTCCGGTCTTGCGATTTATGATACCATGCAGTACATTCGACCGGATGTGTCAACCATCTGTATGGGGATGGCTGCGAGCATGGCGGGTGTGCTGCTTGCGGGCGGTGCGAAGGGAAAAAGAGCCGCGCTCCCAAACTCACGAATTATGATTCATCAACCGTGGGGTGGAGTGCAGGGAACAGCGTCGGATATAAGCATTCAGGCCGAAGAAATCCTGAAAATGAAGAAGAATATCAACGAAATTCTTTCGAATCATACGGGAAAACCCCTCGACCAGCTTATCAAAGACACGGACCGGGACTATTATCTTTCCTCCCATGAGGCAAAAGATTATGGCCTTATTGACAACATCATGGTGAAACGGCCGCTGGACGGAAAGAAGGAAAAGAAAGACTAACAGGATTCATGAGTCAAAAGACGACAAAAGATAAGATTACCTGTTCCTTCTGCGGAAGGTCTCCGGAGGAAGTAAACAGCATTATCGCCGGGCCGGATGTGTACATCTGCGACCTGTGTGTTTCGAGCTCAGTCGATATCATCCGGAACAACATTGCGGCGATCAATGCGCGCAAGGGAGCGGTGAAACGAAACCTCACGCCGCTCGACATCAAGAAATCGTTGGATGAATATGTGATCGGGCAGGAAGCGGCCAAGAAAACGCTTGCCGTTGCTGTGTATAACCATTACAAGAGAATCGATTCAAACGAGCAGCTGCAGAACCTCGACGACGTCGAGATTGAGAAAAGCAACATTATGCTCATCGGCCCGACGGGTACCGGCAAAACCCTTTTGGCGCAGACACTCGCCCGAATTCTGGACGTTCCCTTCGCGATCGCCGATGCCACGACACTCACCGAAGCGGGCTATGTCGGCGACGATGTCGAGACAATTCTCGTGTATTTGCTGCAAAACGCAGATTACAATGTCGAGAAGGCTGAACGCGGCATCGTCTATATCGACGAGATCGACAAGATCAGCCGGAAGAGCGACAGCGCCTCGATCACGCGGGATGTTTCAGGTGAAGGCGTGCAGCAGGCCTTGCTGAAAATCCTGGAAGGCACGATTGCCGGCGTTCCGCCGAAGGGAGGCCGGAAGCACCCTGAGCAGAGTCTCATCAACATCAACACAAGGAATATTCTCTTTATCTGCGGAGGTGCGTTCGAAGGCCTGGAAAAGATTATCGAGCGACGGGTAAGTCAGAACCCGGTCGGATTTGGTGCCGACGTTCACGGAAAGAAAGGGAAGGGCCGTCAACGGTATCTTTCGCAGGTTGAACCCGATGACTTACTGAAGTACGGGTTGATCCCCGAGTTCATCGGCAGGCTTCCCGTGACTTCCACCCTCGAACCCCTGGACGAGATCGCCTTGTTCAACATCCTGACGGAGCCTCGCAACGCCATCGTGAAGCAGTATCAAAAACTCCTCGGCCTCGAAGGCGTAGAACTTCAATTTGAGGAAAGCGCGCTGAAGGCTGTCGTCGAAAAGGCAACGGAGCGCGGAACTGGTGCGCGTGCCCTCCGGTCCATCATCGAAAATATCATGCTCGATGTCATGTACCATCTTCCATCCCGCCACAACGTCTCAAAGTGTATCATCACACGGGACGCCATCCTGAAGTCAAAAGAACCGATTTACCTTTACGAGGAACGTAAGTCCGCGTAAGCTTTCCCGTTGTTTCCCACCCCGCATTCCATCAGTAGAACCCTCTCTGGCTTCCCTGCTTTGTGACCTTCAGGTCCTGAAGCTGCGGCGCCTTTACACGGATCTCAAACCTGTAATAGGTGTACGTGCCGAGCGGGATCCAATAAAAACTCATTTGCCAGCAATGAAGGTCGCGCGTGACCTGAACGGTCGAAGCGGAAAACTGCTTGTTCACGAAGTCATAGTTCGTGGAGCCTGAGATCTGCCACAGGTCGGTCAGATTAAATTGGAGGTTCGCACCGAGGCTGGAGGTTCGCGACTTGAATCTCGGGTCTTCCTGAAATTGAGAGAAGTTGTAACTCAGGGAAAGGTTCCACGGGATGCTGAAGTCAGCCTCTTCCTGGTCAAAGACATTCCGATATACTCGTTTTTCCTGCTGGACGTCGCCGGAGACGCGGTCCTGTTCTTCCTGAACCTTGGGAGGAATGGATTGCCCGGATGTTTTCTGTTTTTTCTCGCCGCGCAAGGATGTTGAGACACTCAGCGAGATGCTGGTCAAATCTGCGATTTTTCCGGTCTCGGAGAACAAGAACCTGTTCACACGTGTGCCGGCGGCTGGATCAAAAACGTAAAAATTATGCGACGTCGACGCGCTGATACTCAAGGCTTGTCCGATGTCGGTACGGTATGTCATTCCGAGCGAAGACAATCTCAGACTGTCGGCCGCAAAATTGTACGATACCCCCGCCCCGATGTTCATTAACTGGATTTTTTGTTCCTGCGCCGTATCACTCTGCTGATACTTCATCTCAAAGTTGTTCCCGACGTTGAACGAGCCAATCATCGCGTATTTCTGAATATTCTGGCCATACACCTGTTTGTTGTAGTTGACGCTGAGGGTTGGGGTCAGTGTGTGGCGGATGGAGGTGACTCCAAACAGTTGGGGCTGAACAATTCCGAAAAGTCGTGTGCTCGTGGCGACTCCTGTGCTGAGACTCCCGACCACCGTTTGCTTTCCTTTGAACAGAGAAAAACCAAAGTCAGGGGACGGATCGGACACGATGGAGAACGTGCTGTCGGAAGGGTTTCGTGTCGGAATTTCAGACTGCTGGTAGGTACGAGAATCGCTGAAGGAAAGTGATGGAGACACAGTGAAATTACCGAGTTTCGGAGAAATGGAAACAGACGTATTCTGGTTCAGGGATTGAGTATTGGTCCGTCTGAATTCCGTGACCGTGCCTAACAGCTGAGGGTTCAGCGGGTCTATTTTCACCAGCGGAAACGCCGTCGATACTTTTTCACGAGAATTTGAGAAATTGGCTCCGTAATTGAGGCCGATCATTTCGAAAAACCCCAGACTGGATTCAGATTCTGACGTCAACCCGCGAGATTTGGTTTTTTTCCTGAACGGATAGATCTGGTTTTGACTGAACGAAAGGCTTGGGAGTACTTCCCGAACATCGCCGTTGACCAGGCTCTGGTCACGCGAGAGGTTGACGGACAGGGAACGGTTGGAGTTGTCCCACGATTTGAACAATGTCGCGTTCGAGATGAGATTCTGCCGGAGGATGTCGTTCAGGTTTGTGCTGTAATTTCGAAAATAGCTTCCCGATGCGAACGTGAAGTTGACATCCACCCGGGCCGAAGGGTCGATCGTCTGGTGATGGGTGACCGCAATATTGTAATCCCGCTGTTCTGACCGGCGCGGATCGTTTTGCTCGCCCTCGTATGTGCTGGAAACGTTCGCGTTGATGGAGCCGTCGAAAATGTAGCGGAGGTTGTACCGCAACAGGGAATGGTTCAGCCACCCGCCGCGTGTATACCAGTCGAAAGTCGTTGAAAAATCCATGTAATCGTTGATGGACCAGTAGTAGCCGAAATGGCTGAAGAAGTGGCCGCGCCGGGTATCGTCACCGTAAGCGGGCGCAATAATTCCAGAGGTCCGTCCGCCTTTGCTGGGGAACACGCCGAACGGCAGCGCCAGCAGCGGAACGTCTGCGATGTAGAAATACACGGGTTCAGCGATGACTTTGTCCCGGACAATCACCTTCATCCTGGGGCTTGCAAAATAGAAGTGCGGATGGTTGGCATCGCACGTCGTGTATCGTCCCTCGGAGACAAAGAGCTCGTTGACGTCTATTTTCTTGATTTCATCACCGCGGTAAAATCCCTGCTCGATTTCTGTTCTGCCAACGGTGATCTTACCTTTTTTGGTTTGAAAATTGTAGGCCACTTTTGTCCCGCGGTATTCTTCTCCGCCGTCTATCATGACGGGATTGCCGAGTGTCGTGTCGCGGTCTTTGATCGAGGTGTC
>JANOGR010000286.1:0-11374 GCA_031406095.1 Ignavibacteriales bacterium | reverse complement strand
GCCAGATGAGACGACAGAATGTAGGTAATCGGAATGAAAAAGGAAAGAGGCCGCCGATAGCCCGAACTTTCACGCATTCGAATGCAGGGCGATGCGATTCCCCTCGCAATCCTCGAAAACAGCCAGGTCGGGATTGGCGTTCAAATACAGCGTTGGGCCCTGATATTTGGGCGGGTAAAAGTTCTTGTGCTGGATGACGGAACCTGCGATGCCGCCGGGCTCTTCGGAATCAAGGACATCCTTTCTCTACAATTACTCAAAACAAGAGAAAATCAACACCCTTTCCTTCGTCGCAGCGTTGAGTCTCACTTTTTTTGCAAGAGCTGGTCACAATTTGGTCATCTTTAATGTATTGGTTACCAATAAGTGGTATAAACTGAGGGGACGAAATGGTCACAGGAAATCTGTCACACCGAAAAATGCGGGGGCCCGCGATCCACACGATAGAAACGGCACCCAAATCGCAGAAGATTTGCTAACGATAAGCGTACTCGAAGAGTTGAGGTAGATGCATGTTCCGCTGACCTAAATCGACACCTTCGATCTTACGCCCCCTCAAAACGATTCGCCCAATCATCGCTAAAGGTTGAACCATCCCACCTAGTCCGAGAACCAGAATCTCTTTCTCCTTGGAGGAATTATTTTCTCAGGAATGAGAAGATTAAGGAACCGAAGATCAAAAACGTCCACAAGACTGGGCAAAAAGTGAGGTGCGTCATTTGGCACAACAATTGAACGCTTGAATAACAAATCCTGGAGGTCCCCTTTTGCGTCATTCGGCCATAAGCATATCCCCTCTCTTTGCTGCGATTTTCACGATTGGCTTGGTACAGACTTCTAGACCCAGCCTAACAATATTATTTCCTTTTGAAAAAAAATTACTGACAGTAACTGGAGCAGCGAGCGTTACCGGGCGCTTCAACAGGGAAACTGTTGCAAGCAAAAGAAATCCAGTTGATCAATGTGCGGACGCGGCAACGTAAGAGTTTTTCAAAAATAATCACATCGCCTCTCATAGTCTCAATCGAAAATAGAGCAGTCAAATAAAATCATCACCGAAAGGAAAACTTCATGATAGGGCAAGTCATCGTATGGATAGCGTTTGCAGCAGCAATCGCCTCGGCGTTTACATATTACCGGGCTGTGGTACAAAAAATTCCGAAACCACATTTTGCACGACGAACCTTCAAGCTGGCGGTCGGCAGCGTGATTGCCGCGTCAGTGTTGTTGATGGTGTTCATTCTCCGACACCAATTCGAGTACGCGTATATCTGGGGCTATAGTTCTCGCGACCTCCCCCTGGAGCTTCTTATTACCACTTTCTGGGCAGGCCAGGAAGGAAGCCTTCTCTTCTGGACTCTCTGCGGCGCATTGATGGGTATACCTCTCCTTCGTTACTCGGCGAGAAAACAGCAGGAGTTTGAAGTCATGAGCATCTACTCCCTATTGCTCGCATTCCTTCTGCTCATACTGATCCTCAAATCGCCATTCCAGAGCATCTGGGCTGCGCAGCCGGGACAGTTAGCGCCAGGAGAGGTTCCTGCGGACGGCAAGGGTTTGAATCCCCTGCTGCAAAATTTCTGGATGATTATCCACCCGCCGGTGCTGTTCATTGGCTTCGCGGCGCTTGCGGTTCCTTTCGCGTTTGCACTTGCCGCCCTCTGGCGCCGGTCGTACTCTGATTGGCTTTCTACGGCGATGCCGTGGGTGCTGTTTGGCGTTTTGTCGCTCGGCGCAGGACTCATGATCGGAGGTTACTGGGCGTACGGCGTGCTCGGCTGGGGCGGCTGGTGGGGCTGGGATCCGGTCGAAAACTCATCGCTCATTCCGTGGATTCTCGTGATGATTCTCCTCCATACCATGATCGTGCAACAGCGGACCGGAAAACTTGCGCGCACCAATTTTGTCCTCGCAATCCTATCCTTTGTCTCCGTTGTCTACAGCACATTTCTTACACGCAGCGGGATTCTTGCCGACGCATCCGTCCATTCATTTGCCGAGCCCGGCGCGCTCGTGTACACCATGCTTCTCGTGTGGATTGCTTCGATTACTGTTTTGGGGTTCGTTCTGTTGGCGAAACGATGGACCGAACTGAAAACAGCGAGCGTGAGCGTCGGATGGCTGACAAGAGAATCGTTTATTACGATCGCCGCGGGCTTCATGGCGGCCAGCGCGCTGATTATTCTTATCGGGACGAGTACTCCCGTTTTTTCCAATTCCTCCGTGGAACCGGCATTCTACGACCGGATGAATCTTCCCATTGCAATCATCCTTGGGGTCTTACTCGCCATCAGCCTGGTGCTGCAATGGAAGGAAGAATCGGGAGCCGGTCTTTTCAAGCGCACATGGGTTGCCCTTGCGGTATCCGTTGGTGTGCTGATTCTCCTGGTCATCCTCGGGCTGCACGATTGGACCATGATCCTCCTGGCTTTCTCCTCTCTCTTTGCTCTTATCATAAACACCCGGCTTCTCCTGGAGCGGATGCGCGTAAGTCCGATGGCTCTTGGCGGACCTCTTGCGCACATCGGCCTTGCGCTTCTCTTTCTCGGTATCATCGGCTCGGGCAGGTATGGGAAGAAGCATACTGTTACGCTCATCTTGAATGAACCGAAAGAGGTGCAAGATTATCGCCTCACCTACACGGGGGCACGCCAGGGCGGAGATGGGAAATGGCATTTTGCTGTTCGAGTGGAAAACAAGGGCACTGTGTTTCACCTCATGCCGGTGATGTATCGCAGCGCCTTCAACGATCAAATTATGCGCGAGCCGGATTACACCAGCTTTCTCACGAAGGATTTCTACATCGAGCCGGTTTCGCTGGAAACCACCGAAGAGAATACGCACGACCATGTGTTTGAGCTGCCGAAAGGCATCCCCACAAAAATCGACGACATGACGGTGACGCTCATTCGCTTCGATATGGGAACTGAGCACAGAGAAAACATGTCTGCCGGAGGAGCGACGCGAATTGGGGCATTGCTTGAAGTGAAGAAGGGAAAAAAGACGGAACGCATTACGGCGACGACCTTGTACGAGCCGGGACACAATCCACACCCGACCACGGCCATGCTCAAAGACGGGAAAACCGGCTTCAAACTGCTCTCCCTGAATGCTGGCAGCGCCGGGTCGGCCCAGTCTTCAATTCAAGTGGAGGCTGTTGGCGTGCACGACCATCCTCCTGTGAAGCAGAAGCCGGAAACGCTTATCGTGGAGGCAAGCGTGAAGCCGTTCATTGCGTTCGTGTGGCTTGCTGCACTCCTCGTGACCGCTGGATCGGGTCTTGCTATCGTGCGGCGTGCGAAAGAAAATGGCCTGGCTGAACGCTCGGGTGTTGAGAAGTCTCGTCGGCGTTAAGGTGCGCTGCTGAGACGATACACACTGAGGGATTGGCTCATCGCAGACAAGTTCCCTGCATCGTTCTGTGGGAGTGGTGGACGGCAGAGAACTCGGATGGGTTTCATAACCCCGATCAAGCAAGGATATCCTTAACGAAGTCGAATCGACACGTCGCAGGAGGGAACAAAATTTCTTGAAAAAGCAATCGCCGATAAGAAAGGGACGAAGTAGCCTTTCATAACCAACACAGGACGTACAACGACCACACTACCTCAAACTCTCTTTGAAGGAGACCATCAACCATGTCACTTAAAACAGCATCAGGCAAACACCTTGTTACGTTGATCCCCGGCGATGGGATCGGCCCGGAAGTTACCAACGCAGCCAAAAGAATTATCGAAGCCGCCGGTGTTCCGATTGAGTGGGAGGAACGCGAGGCTGGAGCAAGCGTCTTCAAGAAAGGACTTGAATCCGGCGTTCCACACGAAACGATCGAATCGATTCGGAAGACACGCGTGGCTTTCAAAGGTCCACTGGAGACGCCTGTTGGGTTTGGAGAGAAAAGCGCCAACGTGACGTTGAGAAAACTCTTTGAGACGTACGGCAATATACGCCCGGTGCGTGAATTGCCCGGCGTGCATACTCCATACAGTGGTCGCGGAATTGATCTCGTGGTCGTGCGGGAAAACGTCGAGGATCTCTATGCCGGCATCGAACACATGCAGACTCCCGGCGTGGCGCAATGCTTAAAGGTCATCTCGCGGAAAGGGTGCGAAAAAGTCGTTCGGTTGGCGTTCGAGTTGGCTCGTGCTGAGGGTAGAACACGCGTGCACTGCGCAACCAAATCGAACATCATGAAGCTTACAGAAGGCACGATGAAACGCACGTTCGAGGAGGTCGCAAAAGAATATCCCGACATCGAAGCTCAGCACATCATCATCGACAACTGCGCGCACCAGTTGGTCAAGAAGCCTGAGCAATTCGAAGTGATTGTTACCACCAACATGAACGGCGACATTATCAGCGATCTGACCTCTGCCCTGATCGGCGGATTGGGATTTGCGCCATCGGCAAACATCGGCACTGACGTCGCTATCTTCGAAGCCGTGCACGGCTCTGCGCCGAAATATGCCGGCAAGAACGTGGTCAACCCAACGGCTCTCTTGGGTTCAGCGATTATGATGCTGCGACATTTGAGTGAATTCGAGGCAGCCGCGACCGTCGAACACGCACTGCTCGTCACCCTCGAAGAAGGAAAGGTCCGCACCGGCGATGTAGTAGGCTACGATAAAGGCGCCTCGACAACAGCCTACACCGACGCCATCATTGCCAATCTCGGACGCAAAGCGGAGCGCTCCAAAGTGAGAACGTACAAGCCTCTTCAACTTCCCCAAATTTCCAGCGCTTTTGACTTCGTGAAGGCCACACGCCGGCGGGTCATCGGCGTTGACGTCTTCATTGAATCAGCAAACACACCCGAAGAGATCGGCAAGAAGCTTGAAGAACTTTGCAAGTCAACTCCGCTGCGACTGAAGATGGTTTCCAATCGAGGAACAAAAGTGTATCCCCCGACGGGCGCGATCACCGATTGCGTTGACCAATTCCGCTGCCGCTTTGTGCTGCGCTCTGATAACGGTGACCTGCCTGACGAAGACGTCTTCGACCTTATCCATCGCATCAGCATTGAATACCGATGGATGCATGTGGAGAAGCTTCAGGAGTTCGACGGAGCGATGGGGTTCACCAAAGCGCAGGGTGAAGATTAGAATAACAAATGACGGAACCATGGATAGGACGGAAACGCAAACACAATCATCGCAATTGAAACAGAGACCTGATGTGTCCGCCAAGATGAAGGTGTGGGGAGGTATTATCGTTCTCGCCGTTGTGGGAATTGTCATATACGGAATTCTCACTTCGACGCAGCGGATCGAGCTTCCCGTCATGCTTGGCACTTTCAAGCTCACCAATCAACTCACCGGCAAGGCGGCGATGAGCATGATCAATCATCTGCACGGAAAAGGCGTAACTCCGACGGAGAATCTGATTGGTTTCTATTCGGGAGAAGGAGGAACTGCAACGCTTTATGTTTCTCGCTACATGAATGAATCGGAACCCGCTCAGGTGATGGAGAGAATGACACAGCGCATCCGGCAAGGCAATCCGATCTTCGGAGACTTCAAAGAACATACTGTCGCTGGCAAACGGGTTGCCGAATGCTATGGCATGGATCAGGTGCATTATTTCTTCTCACATGACGTGAGGCTCTACTGGCTTGGCGTTGACCCGGCTCGAGCAGAAGAAACATTGGAGGAGTTAATGCGCCTTGCCGCAAAGTAATTGCCCAAGAGTGAACTGCAAGGTCCATACATGCCGGCCTCCACAGGCACATGACAAGCGCAAGCGAAGATTTCTATTGAGAGATCGAAATTGATCTAACAAACATTCCCATGCCTATCTCGATCATCGTTCCTGCTTACAACGAAGAGAACTGGATCTCCGGCACATTGAAACATATCGACAGAGCTAAGAAGTATCTCCGCGATCGGGGCGGGCCTCCAGTAGAGATACTTGTCGTTGACAACGCAAGTACGGATCGGACAGTCGAACTAGCACAGGCTTCAAAGGCACGGGTTGTCCAAGAAACAGTGCATAGTATCGCCAAGGCACGCAACACAGGAGCGAAGGCGGCACAGGGTGACATCCTTGTTTTCGTTGACGCCGATGTGACGGTTCCGGAGACTCTGCTGTGGATGATTACTCAATTCCTGTCCAATCCGGTTTGTGTCGGCGGTGCAGTCGATACTGATTATCAACCTGCTCGCTTTTCAGTGGGGATTTATCTACGCGCGTGGCGGATTGTCGGTAAGGTTTTGATGATGGCTCAAGGAGCCGTCCAATTCCTTCGACGTGATGCTTTTTTCTCTCTTGGTGGATACGATGAAACGATCTACATGGGTGAAGATGTGGATTTCTATTGGCGCCTTCGAAGAATAGCGAGGAAGCAAGCTTTACAGGTTTGTCTCATAAGCGATGTCTCCGTGATCCCCTCGTGTCGAAGATTCGACCAATGGCCACTCTGGCGGACACTCATATGGACGAACCCACTCGTTGTTTTTTTCTTTCGTCGCCGAAGAGATTTCTGGTATGGTTGGTATCAACGTCCACCCCGGTGAAACAGTTGATGTGCGAATCAGCTAAACGTTAGTATGCTTGTCAAGAGATGATTGGCTTCCATCGTGTTTTCACAACCAAGGAGATTATATGGCTTGGATTTACCTGATAGTCGCTGGCTTATTTGAAATCGGTTGGCCATTAGGACTGAAATTGTCCCAGACCACAGAGAAAAAGTTACTCTGGATAGTTGTGGCCGTAGTGTCGATGTCTCTAAGTGGTGTTTTCTTATGGCTTGCGCAGAAATCAATTCCGATGGGGACAGCATACGCAGTCTGGACTGGAATTGGAGCTGTTGGAGCTTTTGTTGTCGGCATACTACTATTCAAAGACCCGGCAAACTTGTTCAGAATTGCCTCAGTAACATTCATCGTGATTGGAATAATCGGACTGAAACTGTCGCCTCCATGAAAACATGTACACCGCCGTTTATTCACGAGAAAATGATTTGTTGAGAGCTGGTCGGGGCGTTGCCCCTAACCTAACGTATGTGGCCCTTTCAGGGTCGGCTGTGCGTTTTTAGACCGTTTGAGTGCGATACGGGAGTTCTGGTCTTTTCGATCCGCCGTAGGGCCGCACACGATTTTCGCAGATATTGGAAGCCAGGGTCTTTTGGAGCTTCTGATCCTGTGTGAAATCACACAAAACGTGGGGTGGGTGATTTGGCACAGCAATTGCAATTTGTTTCCTCTGAAAACAAGAAGGGCGAATGAATAATTTGCATCTGACGATTTTTTCTTGGCTGATGACGGTGTTTGTGGCGTCGGATCAGTTGCCTCAATCGCAGCCGGGATTTGCGGTCCTATTCCCTTCGGAAAAGAAACTCCTTGTTTCAGTGAGCGCAGCAAGCATCACGGGTGCGTTTGATACATTGTCGGTCGCACTTGTTGAGTTGATGGAGAAAGTCGAGCAAAGCAAGTATATCGAAGTCTCCACAAAAGAGCAGAAGGAGAACTTTGCAAAACAAGTGCGTGGAATGTTTTCCAATCAGTTCTTGCTGGAACGTGTCAGCGTGAAATTGAGCAGAATAAGGAGCGAAGCAAGTTCGCTCGAGCATAGGTTCTCGCTTGCGGAGGAGATGGGCCTGAGAAAATTCTGGAATTCGACAGCGTTCCGTGAAATCCTGGCGGCGGTGTATGACAACAAGGTCCTTGGCTCCGAGGTGATCCTTCAGGGTTGGTCAAAAAAGAGTACGCCGGTGGCTGGTCAACGATATCGAGAAAAATTCAAAGACACGTTTGCCTTTTCTGTGTTTCTCGCTCCTGGGCTTAATACGTTTTACCTACGGGCATTGAGTCCGGATGGAAAAATCGTTGCATTTGATTCCGTTACGTTCTTCTATAAAACGCAAGTGCAAAGTGACGGACCTTCGCCAGATTTGGTGCACACCCCCTTCCACACCGAGGAAAACGAAGGGAAGTGTTCATCGTGTCATCCTCTCTCGCTTTCGGCTTCAGTGAAGGAGCAGAAGTCGACGGTCGAAGCGGAATGCAAGACGTGTCACGGCGCTTTGGTGAGCCAGAAATCCTCCCATGTTCCTGCATCGAATTGGGATTGTCTGATGTGCCACGACCCCGGATCCGCTCCCAAGTATCAACTGTACTCTGACAAGAAGTATGACGCATCGCTCTGCTACGAATGCCATGCGGATAAACAAGAAGCTCAATCAAAGCCCACAGTACATCTGGTGAGTGAGGATTGTACGGCTTGCCATGATGTACATGGCTCGAGGAACGATGCGCTGGTGGTGGACCGGGTGAACACCGTATGCAGCTCATGCCACCCCGATGCGGCTAAGACACCACACCCAGTGATCAATCATCCATTGGAAGGCCGCCCCGACCCGTTGCACGAGGGCAAAGAGTTAAGTTGCGCTACTTGTCATAATCCTCATGCCTCCGACCATCCGCGTCTGCTCAACATGCCGCAATTTAGCTTGTGCCAGGCGTGCCATAAAAAATAATTGAGGAACGCATGTGAGGTCCGTTTCATGAGTTTTCTTTCGGCTATTCTCTTATTGCCTCTCTCGGCTGACTTTGCACAGACAGCGATGACTCAGGAGCGCGGAGGTCCGTGGGCGCAAGGATTGAGTCAGGGCGGAGCGTTTGGCTTGTTTGTTCAGCCGTCCGCCGTAGTTCTCGCTCAAGGGCGAATTGCCGCAGGGATATTCTACGACGGTGAATTTGGTTCGGAGAAGTCGGCAACGGCTTTTCCCATTTCGCTCGGGTTTGGCGTTACTCAACGTGTTGAAGCCTTTGCCTCGTTCAGCTCATACCGATTCAGAGATCAACAGCGGAACGATCATTCAATCCTTGGATTGAAGGTGAACTTTCTTGATTTCGGCCAAGAAGGGCGCTCCGTTTCTGCCGACCTGCGCATACAAACGATGGATCAATCTCTTGAAGATTCACCAGGCGAAGGCGGAACAATCTCTTCGGCACGACTTATTGGCAACTTTTCCATTCTGCAGGCTGCAGAAGGATACATCAATGTGGGATATGCCTGGGGGAGTGAAAGATTCCTTGCTAAGCGAGGTCGAATTATCGGAGGCTGCGCATTGACCGTCCCGTTGAACAACCGACTTCTTGTTGGAGTGGAGGCGGGCACATTGGATGGGGTGCGAGCGAGTCAGGAACTACAAGGAATGGTTGGAATGAAATTGATCCTCTTCGAGCACCTGCAGCTTGCCGGTGGGGCGCAACTGAATCGCCGCGAAGGGAAAAACATCGGTGGCGCCTTCTTCGGTCTCAGTTTTTCGTCAGATATTCTCCGCGCCCGCCGAGGTCCCGGCATCGAACCGCCAACGCTTCTTCCCGAACCACCGCCGTTGGAAACGTTTGAACAGCCAGTTGAGAAGAATGTGCAGCCACCGCAAGGAAGCACCATAACAGCAAACGACAGCGTAAAGGTCGTGGCAGTTGAAAGTCCCTTGGTAACTCCTTATACCGTAATTACCGAAGCAGGGGAACAACAAAAGCACACCATACGGAGTTTGATTCAGAAACCCGTTGTGCTGCAAGGCTTAGTATTTGAGGTGGGTACAGCAAAAATCAACGATGAATCCCGACAGAGTCTCGATATGATATGCAAGATACTCGAAGAGGACCCAGAGCTCTTATTAGAAGTTCGAGGCCACACAGATTCCACAGGGACCAGAGAATTGAACGAGAAACTTTCAAAGGCAAGAGCGCAAGCTGTGAAAGACTATCTGGTTCAACGAGGAATTGCTACTGATCGTTTGACGGCTGTGGGTTTTGGATCCGACATGGCTGTTGCCTCGAATTTGAGATCCGAAGGCCGGGAAAAGAACAGGAGAGTCGAGTTCTTGCTTTCCAGACGAGAGACATCGAAGAAATAGCATATGGGACTTAAGAATAGGTTGGAAAGCCTCTTTCCGACTCTGGGAAAGAAAATCGTTGCCGCCGTTACCTTCGTGCTTCTGATCGCTGGCGGGAGCTTTGCATTCTATGCGCACCGGACGGGTTACGCAATACTGGAACAACATGCACGAGCAAAAGCACGCGGTGTGGCGGAATTTGGGAAGGCAATTCTTGAACACATTATGCTAGAAGGCAAAAACTCGCACCTTCAGGATGCCTTGACCTCAGCGATTTCCTCAGGAGAGGCAAAGGATATTTACATCCTTAGGCCCGACGGGGAAATTTCTCTAAGCGCGAGGGGACCCAACATCTCTAAAAGGCTTTCGCTCACCGAATTCCGTGAATATCCCATAGGGTCTGGTAAGCGTTTCCGGTCGGCGCGCGAGAATGATTCGCTATACGAATACATTGTCACCCCCATTATCAAAAAGCCAGCATGTTATCGATGCCACCCTGAACCGCAACCACTGCGAGGATATCTCGCGGTAAAGGTTTCTATGGATGATGTTTTGGCTGTGTCGCGGCAGCATCGGGTCTACAACATCCTCATCACGGCTTTTCTCTTTCCGGCATTGGGTGGAGTCATTTTTCTTGCTTTGTTGTATTTGGTAATCCGCCCCATAAAGAATTTGCGATCGGAGATTGTGCACGTGGAGAAGCAATTAGAAACCATGGAGCAAGGGGAAAGAGTCCAGTTCCAGCTTTTGGAGGCTCCTCCGGTTCAGGACGAGATAGGGGAGCTGATCACTGCTTTTAACAAACTTTTGCGCCGCCTGAATGAGGCTCATGCTAAGCTGTACGAGGTTCATCAAAAGCAGCTGGAACAAGCTGACCGTTTGGCAACAGCCGGCGAGATGGCGGCAAGTCTCGCACACGAGATTAAGAATCCACTGTCAGGTGTTCTCGGCGCGCTGCACGTATTTGATGACGAAATGCCGAAGACCGACCCTCGGAAGGAAATCATGCGGGAAATGATAGCACAACTCAAACGAATCAGCCAGGCAGTAAGAGATCTCCTGAGTTATGCCCGACCGAGCCCCGCAGTGTTTGAAGATGTTCACCTCAACGATGTTGTTGAACGAACGTTGTCCTTGTTGAAGCCCCAGTATGCTGAGAAGCACCTGGTCGTCGAACTCTCGCTGGATACCACGATGCCATCCATCCGCGCTGATGGGAAGCTTGTTCAACAGCTTATCTGGAATATCACGCTCAACGCCCTCCAGGCGATGGAGGCTGGTGGAACACTGTCCGTTACGACCAGGCATGATGGGTCACTGGTGAAAATACAGATTAAGGATAGTGGGGAGGGAATTCCTGAAGAGAATCGCGCAATTATTTTCAAGCCATTCTTCACGACCAAACATAAAGGGACCGGGCTTGGATTAGCAATTTGGTACGCAAGCTGTTTTTACGTCCTTAATTTGCTTCTTTCTTATGTTTTGGTAAAATTGTCTCATAATTTTACTAGGTGGCGGCTTTGGTTC
>JANOGR010000224.1:0-3618 GCA_031406095.1 Ignavibacteriales bacterium | reverse complement strand
AACACGATTCGGTTCGAGAAGAATCGGAGACTGAGTAAGAGATTTCATTTGAGGAGACATCGTCACACTTTTACCCAGGACTTGGTTTCGACCGCTTTATAAAGGGACTCCAGCAGATGATGCAGCTTCAACGCGTCATGGAAATTCGGCGACGGCATGCGATCATGGACGACACAATCAAGAAAATTGTATTGTGCGGCGACGTGAGACCGGATCCATCCCATCGTAAACTTGGGTGCCGGCATGACAGCCGGCGGTGGATATTTTTGCACGG
Source organism: Ignavibacteriales bacterium (assembly GCA_031406095.1). Taxonomy (GTDB): domain Bacteria; phylum Bacteroidota; class Ignavibacteria; order UBA10030; family UBA10030; genus JANOGR01. The sequence goes on along the minus strand of JANOGR010000224.1, from coordinate 3,344 downwards.
TTGTGATCTTCTTGAATCCCTGAACTCCTTTGGGCTCCTTCGCATTGAACGCCCACAACTCATTGGGCTGCATGAGATTAAAGGCAAGGGCGCCGTTTTGTCCATGAATTTCAAATCGCATTTCATCTTCTGCGCCCGTAGCAACGCGTGACAAATCGGCTGAACCCAGTGCGCCATTTTTAAACCTCAGAACGACGGTGATGGCGTCTTCAACCTCGACTTTCCCCGTTTTCGTTGGGTCCTCTGGCAGGGGTCGTTCTTTGAAAAATGTTTCCATTGTCCCCGATGCCTCTTCTACTTCACCGACAAGGTAATGCATAATGTCGAGCAAGTGCGGTCCAAGGTCAACGAGCACGCCGCCGCCAATCACGTCCTTCTGCATGCGCCATTCCCGCGGTCGCCTGGGGTCGATGTAACCGGAATGCAGATACACTCCTCTGAAGTGAAACACACGGCCGACAAATCCCTGGTCAATCAACTCCTTGGCTTTCATGATTGCCGGGATGAAGCGGTATTCCGATGTGATCTGATGCTTGACTCCGGAAGACTCAGCGACGCGGACAAGTTCTCGCGCTTCCTTCTCGTTGAACGCCAATGGTTTCTCGCAATACACGTGCTTTCCGTTTTTCATCGCGGCGAGGACAGCGTCATAGTGCATCTTGTTCGGAGTGCAGACGTTAATGACATCGATATCTTTGTGTTGAACAAGCTCCTGGAAATCGGTCGTCGAGAATTCAAATCCCGCTTGTTCTACTCCCTTTTTCGCCAGCGTCTCGTTTGAATCACAGATTCCCTTGAGAATAATCTTGCAAGGTTGCCCATCATAATAGAGCGGAATAGACCGATAAGCGTAAGCATGGATACGTCCCATCTGCCCAAAACCGATAATACCGACTCGGATTTCTTTTTTCATTGCGGTTTCCTAACCCGTTGAAATCACGTCACTTAAATTTGATCATATTTTGGCCAAATGATCACGTTAACATAGTCATGATGATTTCTTCTCCCAGACGGCATCCCTGCCGGCTTTCAAAACCATCGCCCGGAGTTTATCCGCCGATCTTTATGGCGGACATCCCTAACGCAAGAACAAAAGCTTTCTCACCAAATCCCAAATTGACAATCCGCAATTCCAGGTTCTCCATTCTCCATTCTTCATTCTTCATTCCTCATTCTTCATTCTTCATTCTACATTCTGCATTCTGCATTCTTCATTCAATTTTCCCCCCTCCAGCCGCCTAACGCAAGAACAAAAGTCGTGTCACTCACATCCGAAATCGACAAGCCGACATCCGAAATTAAAAACCCCAATCCTGTCATACCTTTGAATAAGCTTCGAGGAAATCGGATCGTTCAATACCCGATTGCGTGAGAATGAGACGGAGTGTGCTGGATTTGATCGTGCGATGATTCGGGAGGACTAACGGCGTCTTTGTGCCGTCGGTGTTTTTCCGCTCAAGAATGATGTGATTTCCCTGTCGGACAATGACGAAGCCAAGAAGTTCAAATGCCTTGACGACATCTTTTCTTGGTGCGTCGACGGGAAACTTCATACCGCAATTGAAGTCTCAGCAATGTAAGCGTCGAGAGTTGGTCCACCGCCTTCGAGGTGTTCGAAGAATTTCTCCTTACCGTACTGTTCAATGAAAAACCTGATTGCGCTTTCTGTATCTTTGAGAGCTTCAGCGTATGTATCTCCCTGTCCCACGATGGCGCCGCGTGCGAACCCAAGAGGATATCCAGCATACCCATCCTCGTGGTGTTCGATAACAATCTTAACGTTTCTCATTATGAACCTCCTCTGACCTTTCTAAAGATGCCATACTGCCGTTTCATACATACACGACTTGACGCAGAATGTCCTCGCGAAGTTCGGAACGCAGGGCTTGTTTGTCCACCAGGTCAACTTTTCTCTTGAGGATTTTCTCCAGGAAAAGTTCAAGCTCGATGAACTTCAACAGGTCTGGAATCTCCAGGAAATCTACAAGGATATCAATGTCACTCAACCGGCTTTGCCGGCCTTGTGCAGCGGAGCCGAAGATCCCAATCTCTTTTACTTTATAACGTTCTGTGAGAATGGATCGACGGCTTTGGATCGCCTTGTTATATTGGCGAAGTGCTCTTGATTTGGGAGTCCCGTTTCTGGCTTTCATGTTTCAATATTATGGCTTTTTTTGCAGAATTTCCATCATTCCATCCACCATCTTGTTGACGTCAACAAAATGGTCTCCCACATCCTGACCGGCATTCTGACAAGCGACTTTTGCTTTCTCGATAACAAGCGAAAAGTTCCTCCATTCGGAATAGGCGAGAAGGCCCTGGAGGTCGCGTGCAAACCAGAATTCCACCTCGTCAGCTAAACGTACAGCCGATTCGAAATTGCCCGTCAGCTGTTTTATGACCTCAGTTTTCATCTTCCGGAAGTATCATGTTGTGGAATTTTTCACAATTCACTGCGGCACTCTCCATCTTCTACGTTCTGATTTCTGTATTCTGACCACTCTTTTTCCAATCCACAATTGACGCACCGAACTTTCACATCCACCACATCCGAAATGCGAAATGCCTTTAGCTCATCCACATTGACTGAGATTCCAGGGATATCACGATATCTGCATCGTCAAACACCACCAGCCACGTCCCGCCGTCGCCTGCAAGCGGTCCAGCCAAACAACCAAACTCAATTTCATAGATGTTTTGACTTTTTGGCGATACTTTTAGACTAAACCCGAATTCGCGGCCATCGTAAAAGATTTCATCGAGAGTACGCCCTCCATTGACTTGCCGGTCGAAAAGCCCAGTCGCGAGAACAATGTCCTTAAATCCTGCTGCAGCTTTAAGGAATGCTGCCAGACGTTTGTCAGTAATGTTTTTTCTTGCTTTGGATATCTGTCGTTCGCGGGAATTCATCATCATTTCAATCCAAAACATCCTCTAATTGCAAATCTCCGCGAGTTTCCTTACGATCAAAACCATCCCCATCGTATCCATTTGACAATACTTCTGCAGATTATCCCTCACTTTCATCCTTTCCTGTTTCTCAACGTCTCCAAACGTCACTCGCAAATACTCCTGGCTTGCAGTTCCTCCGTCGCTAATTTGTAACCCCTCATAACTCTGGCCCGTCAGAGGCGAAAGAACGGCTTTGAGTGAAGCGCTGCCGCACTGATCAGGGTGATAATAGGAGAATGACCGGAAAGGACTGAGCAGGTCAACAAACCGACGTTCAATCGTTTCAAACCATTTCGCGTACTCCTTAAATACGCCACACGCCTTTCTCAACTTATCCTTCTCAAAGCCGGCATTAAAGGCTACTATTGAGCCCTTTTTTCCCAATAAGGCTT
>JANOGR010000187.1:0-2858 GCA_031406095.1 Ignavibacteriales bacterium | reverse complement strand
GCCGCATGTAATTCATGATACACTCATCGAATTCATCACCGGCGATGCGCAGTGAACGCGATTCGACAATACCTCCGAGGGAAATGATCGCAATTTCCGTTGTACCACCCCCGATATCGATGATCATGTTGGTTTGAGCATCCTTCAGCTCCGGTGATTCAAAATCAGCATCTTTCCAGATGTTTAAGAACTTCTCGTACTCCGCGATTGCTTTGTTTTTGCTTCCTTGTTGTTCGTGTGCCACGCCAAGCCAATAATGGGCTTTTACACAGCCGAGCAACCAGTAATCCGCAGTCGGTAAGAACTGGAGAAAGAACTTTGGTATATAATTAATCGGTAGGTACCGGCTGGCCTTCTGTAGTTCGCTAATTGCTTCTGCAACCCGCCCAGCTTTGAATAACGCAACTCCATATAGGAATTGCCCGGCTCGATTCGGATAACCGAACTCGAACCCTGCATGCATCTGTTTGACTGCGACATCATACTTTCCTTCTTCAAACGCTAAGAGGCCGAGGGCGTAGTCATAACGCCTTTGCTGCTCCTGGTCTGTCATTCCATTGCTGATATCTTTTTTTACTTCCTCCAGTAGTTCGTATGCTCTTTTCGAATTTCCATTTTTCAGCGACGCCCATGCGAGCAAATCTCGTCCGTAAAACTTGTTTTCTGGGTCCTTTTTGATGCTAGCTGATAGCTCCTGGGCATATTTGAGCATTGCTGGATAGTTGCTTCGTTCATACGACGTAAGCATTAACCATGACAGTGGAGGAGGCTCGCGTTTCTGCATTTGTTGTTCCGCCTCCAAGAGTCTTCCCCGATGAATAGGAATGTTGATGATTGGCGTGGTAATTCCTGCCTGATGATAATATCTCTCCACAGCTGAGTAGTCCTGCCGCAAAAGGGCGTCCAAACCCAAGCGGCGTGCAGCCATCCCGGGCTCAAAGGCAACTTCCTTCTCGCCCCAGTACCGCGCTGAATCCAGATCTCCGAAAAAAAGATAAATATCCGCCTTCGAATCATACGAATTGAACTCGCCGGGTGCCAACTTTATAAACTGATCCACTGCTTCCAATGCTTCCTTTTTCCTCCCAAGGCCAGCATAGAGATACGCCAGGCTGTTCCACTTCTGTTTGTCAAATGGGTCAATCTTTATCATCTGCAGGTGGGCTTTTTCAGACTTTTCGTATTGATTGAGATCCGTGTAGAGACCAGTCAAAGAAAAGTAAGGAACAGGATCATTGGGGTATTTTTGCATGTAGTGTTCATTAATCTCAATGGCTCTACGCCAATCCTTTTCAATGACCCTTGCGTAATAAGCTTCTATCTGCATGCGTTCCCTGTTGGTTGATTTCTCACGAAGTTCCCATGCTTTTTCTGCGGCCTTCCGCATATCTATCCCAAGGCGGAATGCTTGTGATAGCCCAAGGTAACCCATCGCAAAGGAGCTATCGATTTCTACTGCTCTCTTCAGGGGCGCTTGAGCCTCACCCCAACGCCCTTTCCCAATGAGTTCAACACCTGCAACATACGCTCGGTATGCCTCTTGCGAATTCGTTGTCACGAGTTGCCCCGAGGGTTTTATTTCTGCAATGGTAGTCGGAGCGACATGCAACGCGGTCATGATCGAGAGAGCTAGGCTGTCGGCTAAGGCGAAAAGCTTGTCGAGTGGCATCTCAGGAGGCCTTTGAGAGCTCACAATTCTTCCGGATTTCACGTCAATAAGACGAGTGGTCACGGCAAGGTTCGGCTCTCTCTGGAGGATGGTTCCCATCAACATCCACCGGACACCGGCTTGCTGGGCGATTTGTGTCGCCAGCGAAGGCGTTATCGTCTTCTCATCGGATTGAGTAAGGTACGTTTGGATGTGATAGAGTTTCTCTCTGCTCGTGACGTCCAGTTCTTTCACTTGCGAGAGAGAGGTGATAAGCAGATTCGCCAACACAGCGCCGGTGTGATCTTTGTCCTCGGGATCGGGAAGGTTTTCAAAGTACATGACGGCGAGTGAGTTCGCTGATGATTCTATTGGTTCACGAAATGGATTAAAGAGAAAGTATCCAGCGATGAGTAGTACTGCCGCAAAAACGGCTGCCGTCGGGATTGCATGGGCACGGATCTTCGCTTTCGCTAAGCTCCAAACAAGCCCTGCACTTACGGGAGCTCCTTTCACGTGAAGAAGGTCTGACAGGAATTCGGCAACCTGCTGATAGCGTTTCCGAGGATCCTTCTCCAGACACTTACTGACAATCGCCTCAAGTTCTGATGGAACCTCGGGTCGAAAGGCTGCGAGAGGCTGCTGCGTTTCGTTCAACACCATATAGACGAGTGCCTGCTCGTATTGCGAATTAAAAGGAAGTTGACCGGTCAGCATTTCGTAGAGTACAACGCCCAAGGACCAAATGTCTGTTCGATGGTCGACGGCTACCCCTTGAGCTTGTTCCGGCGACATATATGCTACTGTCCCTAGTGTTGAGCCGGCTTTGGTAAGTTGCGTCCGTCCTTGAAGCTTGGCGAGACCGAAGTCGACGATCTTGACCGCACCCTCGGTGGTGAGCATGATATTCGCCGGCTTGAGGTCCCGATGCACGATCGCGCTCTTATGCGCCCTCTCGACCCCTTGAGCTATCTGTATTGCAATATCGATCGCTTCTTCAACCGGCAAGGATCCTCGCTCAATCCTCTTCTTCAGCGTCTCTCCATCGTAATAAGCCATGCTGATAAAAGTCCGGCCGTCATCGGTCTCATTGATCTCATGAATCGTGCAGATATTGGAATGATCCAGAGCGGAAGCAGCCTTGGCTTCGTAGATGAAGCGCGTCTTGTTTTCAACGTCACTCGCGAGGTGGGCCGGGAGGAATTTAAGG
>JANOGR010000165.1:0-2266 GCA_031406095.1 Ignavibacteriales bacterium | reverse complement strand
ATTTCACAACCGCCCAGGTTCTCAAGAAAAAGATGGAGGGGTCGGGATTTGTCTATGCGCAATTGATTCTGTCCACTTTTCTTTTACTTGTGCTCGCAACATCCATTCAGTTCAATGATTACACAACGATCCTCCTATGGTCGCTCGAAGCAGCCGGAATAATTTGGTATGGGCTGCGGTTGAACTTACCGTATGTCTGGCGCTCAGCGTTGGTGCTCTTCCTCGTCGCAGGTCTGAAACTCCTGGCAACCAAAGGTGCCTTTGCTTTTCTTCCTCTCGAAGAGTTCAAGCCTCTGTGGAATCTCCGTGCCTTGACATTTCTTGTTGGGAGCGTCTCGCTGGCGGCTGGTTCGTTGTTTTTCGGACGCCGGGAGAACCGGTCAGATCCACTCATTATTTCCTGGCTACAGTCGGCGGCGTGTGTTGTGTTCTTCATCGGTATCAGCGTTGAATTGAATGACTTTTTTCGCCTTCAACAACTGAATCAGACCGAGGAGGTACAATCCATGCTGTCCTTTACACGCTTCATGAGTCTTTCAGTTCTTTGGACGGCTTTTTCACTTCCATTTGTTTGGCTCGGCTTGAAAATCAAAAAGAATCCTCTGTTTGTTTCCGGGCTTGGCGCTCTTCTCCTCGGCGTGGCTCTTGCCTCAATCCGGGGGATTGCCTTCGACCCAGTCAACCTTTTTCAGCCAATTGCGAATGTTCGCGCCTGGGCGATTCTGCTCATCGCCGGAATGATGGTCGTTCAAGAAAGAATTCTCAATGCTCGACGAGACGCAAACGAATGGATGCCGGATGTTCATAGGACCTTACGGATCGCTCTTGTTCTTTTCATCCTCGTTTTGTTCACAGGAGAAACACGCGACTTCTTTCAAAAGACATTGTTAAATCTCAGAACCTCTCAAGACCATCAAACTTTGTCCGACAAAATTCTTCGCCTTGAAAACCTCGAGCAGCTTTCGTTGTCCGGGATCTGGCTCATGTATTCTGTTGTGCTGATGATCACGGGAATTTGGCGGAAGTTCAGCGGATTTCGCATTGCTTCCATCGTTTTGTTCGGAATTACGATCCTCAAGATTTTCACTTACGACCTCTCCTTCCTGGAAACCCTCTACCGGATCTTCTCATTCATCGGATTGGGGTTGATACTTCTTGGAGTTTCATATATGTATCAGCGCTTTAAACACCTTGTGTTTGCAGACTCCACAAGCCCTGAAAAGTGACTGTTCAGAAAGACTCAAAACTCCGATGCCGCAGCAAATGATTGCCCGAATGAATCTACAATGTGACATGATGAGGTCCTCATGAGAGCTATGCTCCTGGCGCTCTTATACTCTTCTCAAATCGGCTTCGCCTTCCAGAAGAAAGGAATTTTACTGGAGGATCTCACGTGGGTCGAAGCTGAAAAAGTCCTTACTAACGAGACTATTATCGTTTTGCCGATAGGAGCAGCCGCCAAGGAGCATGGCCCTCATTTGAAGCTTAAGAACGACCTCATCCTGGCCGAATATTTCAAGAAACGAGTTCTTCAAAAATCAAATGTTGTCATGGCGCCGACGATTCCCTATCACTTCTATCCTGCATTCGTCGAGTATCCCGGTTCCACCACGTTGCGCCTGGAAACGGCGCGGGACGTGATGATCGACATCTGCAGAGGCCTGGCCCGTTTCGGGCCGCGGCGTTTCTATGCACTGAATACGGGAGTTTCCACGGTGCGGGCGCTGAAGCCTGCCGCCGATTCGCTTGCCAAAGAGGGAATTCTTCTGTGGTTTACGGATCTGTCCAAAGTCCTCGGCCCGATCGAGAAGCTAATCAGCAAACAGGAAGGCGGCACGCACGCGGACGAAATTGAGACCTCGATGATTCTTTATATCGATCCCGCTTCTGTCGACATGAGCAAAGCCGTCAAAGATTATCGCCCGAGCAAGGGAAGGCTCACACGCGATTCGACCTCCGGCGGTACTTACTCGCCCACCGGAATTTGGGGCGACCCGACTCTTGCAACCCGTGAAAAAGGGAGAATTGCCGTGGAAGGTCTGGTGGAGGGGATATTGAAGGAAATCGAGGAGCTTCGCGCCGTGCCGCTTCGTTAACCGCTTTAACTCCGCCACAAGTACTGCAGCTTTACAAAATACTGACGCACCGTTTGCCTGATGCCAGATGGATCGCCGTAGTCGAGCATGCTGGAGGTCGAGCCGGCATAGAAGATCGTGAAGGGATTCAGCTTGTAGCTCAACAGCGGATACACCTCGATCGCCTTGAT
>JANOGR010000163.1:0-9558 GCA_031406095.1 Ignavibacteriales bacterium | reverse complement strand
GAATCCTTGAGGGAGAGGAGGGCTCCAAAGAAAGCTGTGACGACAAGGAGAGCTCCACAGAGAGCAACTCTTGCCCTGAGGTTCTTCACCATATAGACTGCGGTAAGAACTATCCCCACAGCCATCGCGACAAACATTGCGATCTGCGCCCCGCGTACAGCCGTGACTGTCAGAAGAACCAGGTTCACAACAGAACCACAAATCCCAAACGATCGCCAGACGCGGGATTTCTGAAGCAGAACAATGAACAATCCGAAGAAGACCTGAAAGATCGCGTACGTCGCAAGGAAGGATTGATGGCCGAGCGTTGATCCCGGTTGAACGGACGTTGGCTCCACAACCGAAAACAGGCGAAGGGCAGGGTACATCTGGGCAAACGCGTACCAGGCAACAAAGAAGCTCGCAAGAAGCGACACGATGAAGAACCGAACCCAATCTTCTTTACTTGTGAGAAAACCGCTCAGGATGACGAACAAGGCAATGCCATGAAGAATGCCGAACGCGCCTTCCATGCGTTCCAGGTCTCCCCAGAAACTTCGGTATGCGTTCACCCCCGTCACCGTGGTCAAGAGGAGGACAGCTCCAAAGGCCATCACCGACCAAAACAATTTATTCGGTTTCGGGCGCGCTCTTGGCTCAATCAAAACAAGCCACCCGTACAAAAACGCGGCGATTTCCACCAGAACCCGGAACGCTATCCCTTTTCCTGTCTGGAAAGGAAACAACGTTCCTCTGGAAATGATCAGCGGAGTGAAAAGCACAGCCCACAGCAGGGCCGTGATCGTCCAGGCCAAGACTTTTGCAAAGCCAGAAAAGGATTTATGCATCGAGTTTTTTTACAGGTTGTAGGTCGGCCTTAAGGCCGACCTACCGCGACAACCAGAAAAGGAATTATGCATCATATTCTCTAAGCGGGAACTCCCCTGAGCTGGAAAAACAAAACTAGGAATGCGTCTCATTATGTGAAAAAAGGTGGGTTGAGTCAACAGGAAAAAGCCAGGTTTGATGGAGGACAAAGAGAAACGCCCTTCGAGAAAAGGGCGAATTGAGAAGGGAATCGGGAGTTTCATCAAAACAAAAAAGGCGCTCATTCCTGAGCGCCTTTAAGACCTTCCGAAGGTTCGATAGGAGACTTCCGAAGGTTTACACAGTTCGATGGAGTCCATCGCAAGGTTCATTCAAGGCAGATGGACTCCATCTGCAATGATCTTCGGATGCCTTGCTCATTAAAGAAGTCCGACTACCACCCCGCGTCCCCACGCAAGAAGTCGGACTTCGCAGGGAGCTACGGCGCGTATTTAATCGTGCAGCCGTATGACCGGGTGGTCGCGTTCGAAACAGATTTTCCGTCCAGTACACTTGTGAGCGCAGCATCAACATAATTTGTCTTTTCCGACTTGTTCCCGCGCGGGTCATCGTCAATCGCCCCAGCGTAGAGCAGCTTTCCCTGCTTATCAATAATATACATGTGGGGCGTTGTCTTGGCATCGTACATCCTTGCAACGTCGCCTTCCGGATCCAGCAGCATCGTCGCAAACGTCGAGCTCCATTCTTTGTATTGTTTGGCAAGGTCCTCGGCCTTTTCAAAGTCCTGATGTTTTGGACTCGTCGAATTGACCGTCAGCCACACCACCTTGTCAGCGTATTTTTTCTGAACACCTGGCATGATTCCCGATTTGTACACCCGCTGCACGTACGGGCAGTTCGGGTTCGTCCATTCGAGAACGACAACCTTCCCTTTGAAATCGGATATCGAATATGTTTTGCCGTCGATTCCCTTCAACGAGAATGCGGGAACAGCTTTGCCGACTTCCACCTCGCCCGGCATGAATGTAAATGCCGGGATGAACACGACCGCAACGATGCTCGCCGCGACCGTCAACAGCGCTTTCTTGTTCATAATCAACCTCCTAGGTTATCACATGGATGAGAATTTAACTGGAACAGAACACTCGTATCCTTTGCCGTCAGCACCGATCAGAAGCCCGGACAGGTAAATCTCTCCCGTGCCGGTCCCTTCATCTGTGCCCGAAAACACGATTCTGCCGTTCTTCACACCGACCGTTCTGTAGTCTATCAAAAAGCCTTTGATGGACGCCGGGAAAAAATCTACGATTTGAACCCCCTGCTTTGCCTGAAACGGTATTTCGATGTTCATTGCCGCTCCTTGCAGCGAGGCAACTGCTTTTTGAAATGTCACGGGGTTTTCAGAACGTGCAAGCGGAAGCAGACCTTTCCACAGGTCGAGGATTCTCTTTGCATCAGCTTGCTTGCCCGCCGACTGGTTCTTCATATCGAGACTCACCTCGGCCTTGCCCCGCACACAGCTTTTCTCGCACGCAAGCCAGTCGAGTTTTGCCTTGACCCGGCCGCCGGAAGAACCCTTGGGTGTAATAGTTGTCAGCAACACGACCTCTTTCTTGTAGCCGTACGACACGACGTTTTCATGAGCCATCTTTTGTGGGACGGGATGGCGCAATTCATCGGCCGTCCATCCTGCGGGTAACACCCATTCCACCTCAATCGGCAAGCCTGAATCGCCCGGGTTCTTCCAGTACAGATACCAATCGGGCTGGATCTCGAATCGTATGCCGACCGTGAATGGCTTCGTAAAATCAGCCGCATCGCTGATGAGCTCCGCTCTGACGATTTGGACTCCCTTCACGGTTTGCGATGATACCTGGAAGGAAAGGAAAACGAGCAAAAATGGTATAAAACGGCGTCTCATGTTGTCTGTAAACTCTCGGCTCTTCAGGGAAGTTCCACGAGGGGTTTTCACATGTATTGTACCATTCCTGAATTTGAATTGCAATCCGCGTTTTGGTTAAGTCAGGCTTGTGCGAAAGCGGATGTGAGGAGAGCGTCGAAATCGACAACCTCTTGTCATTCCCGCACGTCTCAAGCGGGAATCCAGAACTTAGCTTTGCCTCGACTTCTGCTTACTAGGCGCTCGAGTAACAATTGCATTCGGGTTCTGGATGCCCGCCTGCCTGTCCGGTAGGCAGGCTGAAAATCCGCGGGCATGACAAGCTTCTTTTTGTTTTAGTTGATCTCAGCGCAAGAGGGGTCGCGGCTGTGGGGCTGGCACAAACAGAAGAGCCCGTCCAAACTTCAGACGGGCTTTTGTCTACGGCCGAGGTGTTCTGTCATAGTTTGCCAATGCTGCCTTCTTCACGTCTACATGCTGTGGCACACCGGCTTGCTCGGCGACTTGATGCCTGTATCCCTTTTCTCGATTAAACACAGAGGTTTGGCCAAAACTCACATATCGTGGCTGTCCGTATCGAATCCTACACATCCATCCGCGCCTTGATATTCCAGCCCAAACTCTCTACCTTGCCGCTCAGCATTTCAACCGCCATTTTTTCCGGACACCCACCATGAACAACCTGACAAAATACCTGCCCACGCTTCTCCTTTTGGGGATCCTCATCTGTATTGTGCTGCTCCTGACATTGAATAGCAATCTGGACCGGGCAGTGGAAAGACTTGAGCAGGCCGAATTGAAAATCGATTCTTCGTTTATCTCTCTCCGTTCGGCGAGGCTCGAGATCGACTCGGTCCGGAGCGGCATCGCCACATTCAACGCTTACGTGCGGGATATTCAGGGACGGGTCGAGATCCTGGATTTGAACGAGCGAATGCTCAGCGAACGTTTCAAAGGACAAGGCGAAAAGCTCAGGTCGAGATTGAGAGACCTGTACAAAGAAGTGGAACAGACGGGAAAAGAATTACCCGACGTTCCTGTGGTCAGAAAAAACAATTGAGGGAGAAGCAGCTGAAGTGCGGTCTCCTGAACACGAAAAATGAGGGTTGACATGAAAAACATCAACGTACAGATAGCGGTGACAGCCGGGCTCCTTGCTCTCGCAACCCCGCTTTTGAGCCAACCGGTCATGCAGACATTCGACGATTGTGCCTCGATTCAAACCGTTCTGCTTCTTTCGGGCGATTCGTTTCTCGTAAAATGTGACACGGTCTATCTGCTCAACAAGCTGACGTTTCGACAGTATGACGGCGCGTACCGCGACATTCGCAAAAGAGGTTCTTCCGTTTCCAATCTTATGAATGCGTATGACGAAATCATCGGCCACCAGCAGAACAGGCTGCAAGAGCAGGCGAAGAGTTACGATGAACTGCGCTCGAATTTCTTGAGTCTCGCAGGTGACACGCAGACGAAGATCGCGGAATCTTCCACCCGATTGACTTCCGCGGTGGCTTCGCTCGACAACTTGAACAAGGACCTTGTGGAAACAAAAAGGCTCCTCAATGAGGCGAAGGAGATCGTTAACACTGAAAAGAACTGGCTGAACCTCGAGAAACTGTTGTGGGGAGCGGGCGGCGTTGTTGTCGGAGTAGTCCTGGGTGCAGTTACGAAGTAATACCAGTTGTGTAGGTCGGGTCGCCCGCCAGACCGCGTGGCGGGCCGGCCGAAACGACCGTAGGAAGTACAAGTAGACGGGACAGCGTCCCGTCTTACGCGAGGTTCGACAATGCAACTCGTTGAAAGGAGCGCAGCGCCATGTTCATGAGACTTGTTCAAGCCAAGGCAAAACCGGACCTGCTGTGGAAACTGCGTCAGAATTATGAAGAGCGGGTTGTTCCCGCGCTCCAGAAAACGCCCGGCTGCCTGTACGCCTGTTTGATGCAGAGCTCTCACGTGCCAGGGGAAGTCATTTCCATGACTATGTGGGAATCTCAAAAGCACGCGGAAGACTATGAGCGCGGCGGCCTCTACCGGCAGCTCCTCGAAGAAGCCAGGCCGTTGCTGGCCGACTCGTCCGAATGGCGCCTGGAACTCTCGAAAGAACTGAAACTCGAATACGTGCCGACGCCCGTTGAGCCGGAGGTGAAGTCGATGCCCGTCGCCGTGATGAGCCGTGATCTGAAGACAGGCTTCGACAAACCGACGGAGATGTTCCTGCGCATCGTTTCTGCGAAACTGAAACCGGAGAAGAAAGGAGAGTTTCGCGAGATCTACATCCACGAGATCATACCGGCTCTCGAAGCAACGAAAGGCTGTCGGCACGCCTATCTCTTGATGCCCGATCGCGATCAATCCGAGGCGATGTCTGTCACCATCTGGGAGAGCAAGGCGGCGGCGGAGGAATATGAAGCGGTCGGGTTTGCTCCTCTTTTAGACAAAGTGAAGCACACGTTCACCGACCTCTCTCAATGGAAAATGAACCTCGGCCGCGAGCGGGGAAAAACTGCAACGAGTGACGACATCTCAGTTGATGGGTATTTTTTCGTCGAGGGAAAGAGCTTCAAAGGCTAGCATTGTGAGGATGAATTGATATTCACACTCGTTTTCTCTACCTTGACCTCACTTTCCTCGGTTTTCTCGCGATTTCCGCCCCTCTCACCATTCAACGCACCATAAGGAGGCTATGTTGTGATTGGACAGATTGTATCACATTATCCCGCTAGAAATCAGCGGGACGCCAAAATGTGGCGCAAGATTTTCGAAAAACTCGGAGTGTTCGAGCTTGCAGGTCGCCCGCAAGTGGACGGGACGGCGTTCCCCGACCGCCTCAAGAGTCTTTTGTGGTCGGGCGGGCCGTCCTACATTGTCACCGGAATGTTTGGTTCGCTCAAAAAATTCACTCTAAGGGCCCTACAATGATCGGAACAACAGTTTCACATTATCGGATTATCGAGAAGTTGGGCGAAGGTGGGCCTGCCCCCCGGCCCGTCTGCCGGAGCGCCAGCGAAGGCAGAAGCCCAATTACTATCTCAAAGGTCCTCTAATGATTGGAACAACAGTCTCACATTATCGGATTCTCGAAAAATTGGGCGAAGGGGGAATGGGCGTTGTTTACAAGGCCCAGGACACAAAGCTCAACCGCTCCGTTGCCCTGAAGTTTCTTCCGGAGCACGTTTCCTCCTCTGAAGCTGACGCCGCCCGATTTGTCCAGGAAGCCCAAGCTGCTGCAGCCCTCAACCATCCGAACATCTGCACGATCTACGGCATCGAGGAAGTCGGTGGGAAACACTTCATCGTCATGGAATTCGTCGACGGCCAGACTCTCCAGCAAAAGAAGACGAGTCTCAGCCTGAAACAGGCGCTCGACATCGGCATCCAGATCGCTGAAGGTCTTGCCGTTGCCCATGAAAAAGGGATCGTCCATAGAGACATCAAGCCCGAGAACATCATGATCCGGAAGGACGGTATTGCGCAGATCATGGATTTTGGTTTGGCGAAGTTGAGAGCAAGCGGAAGCAAGATAACGCGCTTGACAAAGGAAGGAAGTACTGTTGGAACTGCAGGCTATATGTCACCCGAGCAAGTTCAGGGACAAGATGCCGACCACCGGTCGGATATTTTTTCGTTTGGGGTTCTTCTGTATGAGTTATTGACAGGTCAACTCCCATTCAAAGGATTACATGAAACTGCGCTTGCGTACGAGATTGTGAATGTGGATGCTCCACCCATGTCGTCTGTAAAACCTGAGATCGATCCAGGCCTCGACACCATTGTCCTCGAATGTTTGGAGAAGGATGTCAATGAACGTGCGCAGGGGATCAAGCAGGTTTCTGTCGACCTCAAGCGGCACAAACGAGAATCCAGCCGCCAGCGGGTCAGTCGTGTCACCGCTGCTCGTCCTGCACTATCAGCGACATCGACACTTCAAGATAAAGCGTCGTCACAGGGGATGCAGAGGCGAACATTTCTTCCATGGCTTGCGGCTGCTGTTCCAACCCTGCTCTTAGTCGTTCTTGGAATTATACACTTTTCTTCATCCTCATCTGACAGATCATTGATTACCGCAGCCATTCCAGCCCCGGAGAAAATGAATTTTTACCTTTATGGGAATAACGCAGGTCCGGCGGCCATTTCTCCTGACGGCAAACGACTTGCGTTTGTCGCCACTGATTCCACGGGGAAGAGATACATTTATATTCGTTCACTTGCTGCGATGGCCGCCCAACGTTTGGCCGGAACCGAGGGGGCGCTTCATCCCTTCTGGTCGCCGGACAACCAGTTCCTTGGATTCACGGCACTTGGGAAGTTGAAAAAGATCGATGCATCGGGCGGCGCCCCCATCACAATCTGCGATGCGGCGGTTCTACGAGGGGGAACATGGAATGCTGACGGTACAATCGTCTTCACACCAGGACCAAACGTCCCTCTGTTCGTTGTTTCTGCTTCGGGCGGTACCGTTACAACTGTCACCCGACTCGATTCTCTTCGAAAAGAAAATTCGCATCGGTGGCCCTCGTTCTTACCGGACGGAAGGCATTTCCTCTATTTGGCTCGGACAGTAACAGCCGGTAGTCAAGGGGAAGGAGGCCTTATCTGCCTAGCATCACTGGACGGAAAGGTGAACAAGATTCTTGTCCCCGCAGTCTCGAACGCTGTGTATGCATCGGGACATATCTTGTACGTACGAGGGACAACCCTCGTAGCTCATCTCTTCGATGAGAGTTCGCTCGAGTTGAAAGGCGAACCAATAACAATTACAGATGGAGTAACCTATGACCCTTCAACGAATCGTGGAATGTTTACAGTTTCATCAAATGGGATGTTAGTCTATCAAACCGGAATTGCAAACGTTGGTTCAAGGTTGATCTTCCTCGACCGGGGTGGGAAATCGGTGAGTGTGGCAAGTGAGTTAGCGGAGTATTTTTACCCTCGCCTTTCACCCGACGACAAACGTGTGTCATCATATGTATGGGATTTTCAATCTCATAATGCCGATATCTGGATTACCGATTTTACCCGGGGGTTAAAAACCCGGTTTACTTTTCATGCCACCGCTGAAACTCATTCCGTGTGGTCTCCCGACGGAAGTCGGATCATCTTTAATTCCACCGTGGAGGGTCCCGCCAACCTTTATCAGAAAGCTACAAGTGGTGCCGGTGGTGAGGAGCTTCTGCTGCGGTCTGACCATTATAAGGCCCCCTGTGATTGGTCGAGGGATGGAAAGTTCCTGTTGTACCAGGAATTCAGTGGTACAGGAACTCAGCTTGACCTGTGGGTCTTGCCGTTGAATGGAGATCGCAAACCTGTTTCCTTCTTGCAGACAGAGTTTAACGAAGGGGATGCCCGGTTTTCACCCGATGGGCGTTGGGTTGCGTATGTGTCGGACGAGTCCGGTCAAAAGGAGATATATCTACGACCGTTTCAAGAACCGGATAAGCTATCCGGCAAAGCAGCTGTGGCAGGCAAATGGCAGGTCTCAGTCTCAGGCGGTGATTCCCCTCGATGGCGAAGAGATGGAAAAGAGTTGTACTACTTCAGCTCGGACAATAGAATGATGGCGGCAGATATCAACGTCAAAGCGGGTTCACTCGAAGTCAGCCATGTTCGTCCTCTGTTTGAAGTTCCTTCGATTGTTCAGCTGCCCACCAGTGACTATGATGTCACTGCCGATGGAAAGAAATTCCTTGTCAACGTGCCGTTTGAATCTCAAAACCAAACACCATTGACGCTTGTGGTAAATTGGGATTTAAAGGTAGGGAAGAAATGATCCGCCAAAAAGACGGCGGACAAGTCCGCCAGACCACATCAGATTACAAGATACTCGAAGCTGGCAACGGCAGGCTTGGCCTTACGCTTGAGAGTATTACCCGTTCGGCCGATTACTTGCAGGAGTTTAGAAAATCGAGTCTCGGTTTCGGCGATTGGGTCTTCGTCAAGACGGTCAAGTCCGTGTATAGGATTCGTTCCCTCGGCGGCGGATTGTACGAGGTCTCCGGCGGCTGGTTCGATAAGAAAGGCCTCTCACCCGCACGATTGAGAATCTCTGGCTGCACATGGGGCGGTAGTGCAATCAAAATTGATCTGATTGCCGCCTGCGGTTTGAGAATTGAATTCGGGAATCGATTGATTACAAGTCCAGTTCGAAAAATTTTCGTGTTGCCGCAATGTATGCAGAACTAGTGGTATCATGATGACAAAACCTTTCCCCGAAGGGGAAAATGAAAAAGCGGTCGGCTTAAACCCAGAAAACGTATGATCGGCCAAACAATGTCCTATCATTGTCATTGCGAGGAGCGCATCCTGAGCGCAGCGAAAGCGGAGTCGAAGGACAGCGACGAAGCAATCTCACCATGAATTACCATCGTACACATTGTGAGATTGCTTCCCGCCAAAAGGTGATGCATGGCGGGCAAGGAGTCGAACCATGATCCAAGCTAAGTGCATCCTTCGACTGGCGCTCAGGATGTCTTACGTTTTATTATTATCGGCCAAATAATTACTCATTACAGGATAATTCGATGATAGGTACAACCGTTTCTCACTACAAGATTCTTGAAAAACTCGGCGAAGTCCGAAATTTTCCCACAAGCGCTCCTCAGCGAGTGGCTGAAAATTTCAGGATCCCGCTGAAGCGAAGCGAAAGCGGGAGCGGAATCATATGATCGGACAAACCATCTCTCACTACAAGATTCTTGAAAAACTCGGCGAAGGTGGGCCTGCCCCCCGGCCCGTCTGCCGGAGCGCCAGCGAAGGCAGAAGCCCAATTACTATTTCAAAGGTACTCCAATGATTGGAACAACAGTCTCACATTATCGGATTCTCGAAAAATTGGGCGAAGGGGGGATGGGCGT
>JANOGR010000111.1:0-22893 GCA_031406095.1 Ignavibacteriales bacterium | reverse complement strand
GGACCCCGGACGCAACTATGCAATACCGTCGACAAACCCATACTTTGGCATGACCAGCCCGCGCCCGGAGATCTGGGCGACGGGTTTGCGCAACCCCTGGAGATACAGCTTCGACCCCGCGACGGGATGGCTGTGGGCGGGTGATGTGGGGCAGGGCGCGTGGGAAGAGATCGATATCGTGGAAAAAGGAGAAAACTACGGATGGGGAATCTTGGAGGGAAACCATTGCTACGATTCATCCAGGGGTTGCAGTTCGCCCGGTCTCACCCCGCCCGTCTGGGAGTACGACCATTCATCGACCGGTGGATTCTCCATCACGGGCGGCTACGTCTATCGGGGTGAAAACATCCCCGAACTGCAGGGAAAATACGTTTATGCGGATTATGTCACTGGAAATATCTGGTTTCTGACAAACGACGGTGTTAATCCGACTGTCAACAATCTCTTCTCGAGCTCGATTGAGTATTGCCACGTTCGGATTGGATGAAAAGAAGGAGCTTTACCTGGGAGCGTTCGACGGCATGATTTACAAGTTTATGAAAACAAGTCCGACAGCAGTTGTAGATAACTTTGCCTCACCGACTGGTTTCACGCTTTCGCAGAATTTTCCCAACCCGTTCAACCCTTCAACAACGATTGAATTCGCCGTGGGGACGAATGGCCATGCGTCCCTACGTGTGTTCAATGTGCTCGGACAGGAAGTTGCAATGCTGTTCGATGATGTCGCACAGGCGGGTCGGGTCTATCCTGTGAAATTTGATGCTTCACACCTGCCGAGCGGGCTCTATTTTGCGAAGCTGGAAGCGGGCAAACAGCAATTGAAGCGGAAGATGATGTTCGTGAAGTAGCTATGGTAGAAGTCAGACTTCTCCACAAGCAGATCGTGAGTGGTTTACCCCACGTTGTGGTACACCGACTGAACGTCGTCGAGCGCCTCTAAATCCTCGATCATATCAAGTACTTCTTTTGCCTGGTTCTCGGGAAGTTCCGTTCGGGTGAGGGGGAGGTACTGTAATTCCCCGCTGAGAGTCTCGATGCCTCTTTGTTCAAGCGCTTTCTGAAAATGGCTGAAATTGGCAAATGAGGTGTAGGCGATGATATCGTTCTCATGTGCTTCCATTTCCTCGAGCCCGTGGTCGATGAACTCGAGCTCGAATTCGTCGCGGTTCGGGATTTTGCCGGAAGCAATCTTGAAAACTCCCTTTCGCTCAAACAGGAAGGCGACAGACCCCGTCGTTCCCATCGACCCATGTCTGACGCTGAAAATGTGGCGGACATCGGCAACGGTCCGTGTGTGGTTGTCGGTTGCACATTCCACCATAACGGCAATCCCGTGTGGAGCGTACCCTTCGTAGAGTATTTCTTCAAACCCGGCCGTATCCTTTGAAGCTGCCCTCTTGATCGCAGCGTCAATCCGGTCCTTGGGCATGTTGACACCCTTGGCATTCTGAATCGCAAGCCGGAGCCGCGGGTTGTGGTTCACATCTGCAACGCCCTGCCGAACGGCAATGGCTATCTCTCTGCCGATTTTTGTGAATGCTTTTGCCATGCGGTCGTAGCGGGCAAACATCTTGTATTTTCGTTTTTCGAATATACGTCCCATATCAGGCTACTTTCGAACTCGAATGAGGTTGATAATTCCCACGGCGAGGAAGATAATATTCGCCAACCAGGCCGTGAGCAACGGGTTGAGGTCGCCGTTATATCCAAACACCTGGCTTGTTTTCATGAAGGCAAGGTAGATGAAGGTGATGGCCACGCAAATGCCGAATCCCACCGCCGCCCCCGTCTTCGGACGATTCGCCGCAAACGGCACGCCGAACAGCACCATGATGACACTCGCAAACGGGAAGGAAAGCTTGCTGTGGAAATCCACAAGCCATCGTGATACGTCCTGGCCGGCCCGTTCCTGGTTTTTTATGAATTCCTTGAGGTCCTCATAATTCATTTCATCCGGTTTCCGTTGTTTCTTTTCAATGTCGGAGGGTGAGAGGCTCAGTTTTCCGACAGGAAGCATCGAAAACGTTTCAAGGCTTTGATTCATACCGCTCAGAACCCTTTGGGTGCCGCGGTTCAGCACCCACTGTTCCTCCGAAGCGCTGTCAGGCTTCATCCATTGCATTTGAAATGAATCATAACGGTTCCTCATCACGGTCAGGTTCGTGTCGGAGAAATCCTCGATGCTCACATGCGTCGCTGTTTTCGTTTGCGTATCGTAGAATCCCACCGAAATAATGCGGGTTCGCCCTTCATGGAAAAACATGTTTGAACGACTCGTGGCTTCGAGAGACTGCCGTAAATGAATCCGCTCGATGGAAAGCTTTTTCTGGTTGGCGGTGGGAAGCACCCAGCCGTTCAAGTAGACCGAAGCGAGGCTGACCAGGAGAGCAACGAGTGTAAACGGCAACAGCAGGCGATAGAGACTTATACCGCTGGATTTCATCGCGGGTAATTCGTTTTGTGCGTTGAGCCTGCCGACGACAAACAACGCCGCGAGCAGCATGGCCACGGGCGTCATGAGCTTGATGATCTCTGGTGTGAAGGCAACATAGTACTCGAGCACAGTTTCCGCCGGGACATGCGCATCGATGAAGTCGTCAAGTTTTTCCATCATGTCGATGACGAGAAAAATCAGCAGGAAGGCGAGGAGGCCGAAGAAAAACGACGTGAGAAACTGTTTGACAATATACCGGTCAAGAATCGTCATTCGGTCCCGGCTGGCTCGATGTCCGAACGCCAGCGTTTCGGAATGACGGAGGAGAACTTCGTCCAATCGATCGTAAGGTTTTCCCTTGCGGAGCGGATGGTGAGATAGAGCCCGAGGCTGCCGATGATGATGTTCGCTAACCACATCCCCAGCCACGGCTGAATGATGCCGCGATCTCCTAGCCGTTCGCCGCCGATCAGGCACACCCAGTACAAAAGGAAGAACCCAAGGCTCAGGCTCGCGGCAGTGCCGAATGTTCCGCGTCGAGCCATGATGCCGAGTGGAGCCCCGATGAACACAAAGACGATGCAGGCAACGGGCAGCGCATATTTCTTGTGTATTTCAACCGTGTATTCCCTCGATTGCCGGTCGAGATATTGTATCCTTTCCAACTCCGGACGGACCATATTCGTAAGTGATGCAATTCGGTTTGCGGCGGAGATCCCCGGTTCCGGCAAGGGCGCCTGCGAGGTGGCGGGGAGTCGTGTCGAATCAAAGACGGATGTGGCGCTTTGCACGATCATGGATTGGATCCGTTCTTCCGCTTCCCCTTTCAAGGACTGCAGGCTGTCAACAAAAATCTGCATCACCTGGGCGCTGAGTTCACGGTCGCCCCGGGAAAAAGTGCTTTCCTGCGACCGCTGAAAGCTAAAGCCTTCCGCATTCATGGCAATACGATGCTTCTGGAAGCGTATCTTTCGATACATTTTGAAATCGGTGGTGGTCAGCTCATGGATTTCCCCGTCGAACAAATCCATGATGAGCTTTCGGTAGTCCTGTGAGAATGAGATCGTTCCCCGGCGTGCCGTGACGGTCGTCGTCTTGTCCGGTTTTGTATAGTCGAAAATCGTCACACCCTCCATATCATTCGTGGCTTCAAATATCTTGCGTACGAGGATACTGTACCCTGCGAGATCCTGGGAAAACAGCCCTGGCACAAGTGAGATCGTCGGTTTCTTCCTGTAGATATCCGTCGTGAGAGCTTTTGCCCTGTGGTTGGCATCCGGAAGTACGTCGTTGTTAAAACGCGTGAGCCACATGCATAAGAGCACCGAAACGAGCACAACGGGAGTCATCATTCGATATAAGCTTCCACCGCTTGCCCGGATGGCGGTAATTTCATTACTGGACGACAAGGAACCGAAAGCCATGAGAGTTGCAACCAGCACGGACATTGGCACCGCGAGCACCAGCATCCAGGCCAGGTTGAGCGCGACAAACTCAACGATCACCGCAGCGCTCAGCCCCTTCCCGGCGAGTTGGTCGAGGAATTTCATGATAAATTGAAGCATGAAAATAAACATGAGGACCACGACAGAGAACAAAAACGGCGCAAAGTGAGCCTTCAGTATGTGTTTCCAGAGAGTGAACATTGCGGGAAAATATAATGAGAATGCGCTGGGGATACAAGATAAACGTCTGGTTGTTTTTTCTGTCGTCTGTCCATATATTTCACAGGAATGAAAAAGAAGCCTCACACCGGTCGTCCAGCACCCCGAGGGGTCCAACTCGAATTTGAGGCGGAAGAAAACCTCAAACGATCGCTTTCACTTCTTCAGGCAACACTCGATTCGACGGCCGACGGTATCCTCGTTGTCGATGCGCAAGGAAAGATCGAGAGGTTCAACAAAAAATTTCTCGAGATGTGGAGGATTCCACCGGCGATTATCGAAAGCCGTGAGGATGACAAGGCGATCGCGTTTGTTCTGGACCAACTCAAAGCTCCGGAACAGTTTCTGAAAAAAATACGAGACCTGTATGCCCAGCCCGACGCCACCAGTTTCGACGCACTCGAGTTCAAAGACGGGCGCGTGTTTGAGCGATATTCCCAGCCGCAAAGGATTGACGGAAAAAGCGTCGGCAGAGTGTGGAGTTTCCGGGACGTCACCGAATCGGCCAGGTCGAACCGGGAATTACACAGTTCGGAGAAAAAATTCCGGGCTTTGTTCGAAAATGTTTTGGATGGGCTGTACCAAAGCACGCCGGGCGGCCGCTTGCTGACGGTGAACCCGGCTCTGGTTCGGATGCTGGGTTACGATTCCGAAGAAGAACTCCTCAAGGCGAATATCGCGAACGACCTCTATGTGGACCCAAAGATGCGTAACAGTCTCATGGAAAAGTTGGACCGCGACGGGTTTGTTCGGAATGAGGAGCTGATTCTCCGGAAAAAGGACGGAGTGGCGATCACTGTGTTCGAGAATTCACGAACCGTGCGTGACGAAAGCGGGAGAGTCCTTTACTATGAGGGCACTCTGACGGATATCACCGAACAGAAAAAAGCAGAGCAGGCTCTGCGCGAGAGCGAGGAGAGGTATCGTCAATTTTTCGAACAAGGACTGGCGGGGCACTTCATCACCACGCCACAGGGTAAAATCCTGGCATGCAATCCCGCTTTTGCGAAGATATTTGGCTTCAATTCGGTGTTGGATGTGCTCTCCTCTCAAGCATATGACTTTTATCCGAAAAAGGAAGTGCGGGACGCCTACATAAAACTTCTGAAAGAGAAAAGGAAACTGGAGAACTTCCCGCTCGAGATGCGGCGCAAGGATGGAAGTGTATTGTATACGATTGAAGACGTTGCCGCGACGTTCGATGAACATGGAGAAATCACAAGGATCACGGGATATGTCCTGGATGTCACGGAAAGGAAGCAGCTGGAAGAGCAGTTGCGTCAGGTGCAAAGAATGGAAAGCATCGGGACGCTTGCCGGCGGAATCGCGCATGATTTTAACAACCTACTCGCAATCATCAACGGATATGCCACGCTGTTGAAAAAAGATGAGAAGGATGCTGCCAAGCGGACAATCTGGTCGGAAGCCATCAACAAAGCTGTGGAACGGGGCGCAAGCGTCGTCCGGCAGCTCCTGACCTTTGCTCACAAGGACGCGGTTGAATTCGTCCCTGTTGACATCAATAAGCTTATCGAAGAGTTCATGAACCTTGTTCGGGAAACATTTCCCGAATCGGTGGAGTCTCAAATCAAACTTCAACCGAATCTCCCCCCGATCATTGGCGACAGCGGCCAGCTTCATCAAGCATTGTTGAACCTCTGTCTGAACGCGAGAGACTCGATGCTGACTGGCGGAACCATTACCATCACCACGAATGTGCAGGAGGGAAAGGTGGTGAAGAAGAAATTCACCGAAGCACAAGCCCGCCAGTATGTGGTTTTGGAAGTCAGGGACACGGGTGTCGGGATCAGCAAAGAAACGCAGGCCAGGATGTTCGAGCCGTTCTTCACAACGAAAGAGTTCGGCGCGGGCACGGGCCTTGGGCTTGCAGTGGTCTATGGAGTCGTGAGAGCCCATCAGGCGTTCGTTGACGTGGACTCTGAGGTTGGGAAAGGGACGAGCATTCGGCTTTACTTCGCAGCTGAAACCGCGGCGAGTCCCCGGGTCGAAGAGCGGCGGGAGGTGTATATTGCCACCACAGCCGGCACGGAAACGATTCTCCTTGTGGAAGATGAACCGATGATACTCGACCTCCTCAAGGAAGTGCTTGAATCGGGCGGATACAGCGTGATGGTCGCGCAAAATGGCGAAGAAGCCGTGGAAGTATACTCACAGGCGAAGGACAAGATCGCCCTGGTCCTTTCGGACATGGGCTTGCCCAAACTGGGCGGCTGGGAGGCATTTCAAAAAATGAAGCAGGTCAACCCTCGTGTGAAGGCGATTCTGGCGAGCGGTTACCTTGATCCGAACTTGAGAACTGAGATGATCAAGAGCGGGGCGAGGGATTTCATTCAGAAACCGTACATCCCGGACCAGATCCTCCGGCGCGTTCGGGAAGTCATCGACTCAACTTCGTGATCAGGATGGATGCTGACTTACAGGATCGACTGAAAACGTTGGAAATCGAAACGGACCCGCAGTTTCTCAGGGAGCTCGTGGACATGTATTTGGTTTCTGCTTCCAAGTCGATGGCAGAGATCATCGCCGGCCATAACGAGCGCAATGCGAAGAAATTACATATTGCGGCGCACACGCTGAAAGGGAGCAGCGGAAACGTCGGAGCCAGGAGACTTGCCGCCGCGTGCACGGTGATCGAAGAAGCTACCAACTCCACTGTCGGGAACGAAATCGGGGGATTTGTCGAGAAGGTTCAAGCGGAATTTGAGCGCGTTCGAACAGACCTCCTGGCGTTCCTGGCGCAAGAAAAACGGGAAGGGTCAACTTGATATTCAAAACGAAATTCAGTAAGTTTTTTCAGTTGTCAACGAGCACAATCCTCATTCCTCGCGTCCGCGCGGGCGTTTCCAGCCATACCGGGAGATAGATCGGCCTTTCGCTACTTGTTCAAATTCAAAGACCGGATGTAGGGTCAGCGCATTATCTCTTTCTTCGTAACTTGAATTGACACAACGTAGCGAACATCGTTCGGTGCTGAAGGGACTTCCGTTTCCTCTCTTCGCCATCCTTTTCATGACCTTATCGGCGTTCTCCTTTCGGGATACGAGGTCTCGCCCCGTGACGAGCGTCGAGAAGGAAGCCGGGGGCCCCTCGTTCATTCCGGGCCCGGCCGACACGACGATCAGGCCCGCCTCCGATACTTCGAAATCCGTTCTCCGTCCCTTTACAGGAAAACCCTCGAGACGTGCTAAAGCCCTTCTTCGCCGCCAGGGCCAGCCTGAGTTTTCAGAAACCGCCAGAGATACAGGTGTCTCGCGCGATTCACTGAGAGTGATCCTGGTTGATTCGACGGCCCGGCTAACGCACTTCGTCCATATTCGAACGGACCTTCCCGCGGTGAATGTCATGCGCCCGGTTCCCTACTCGCTGTATGCTCGCGACCCTGCCGCAGTTCAAATTGTCGAATCGTTGGATTCGGCCCTCTGGAAATACAGGGTTCGACGACTCGTCGGCGGACTCGATACCCGGATTCCTGTGGTACTCTCGCTTGAGGAGTATCGGGATGCTCGATGGAAGAGGTCTTTGCGGCAAAACTGGGAGACGCTTACGCAGGCTTACAAGGTGCAGGACCAGCGGGATGCCGGCCTGGGAGAATTGTTTGGACAAATCACCAAAATAGAAATCCCGGTGCCAAAAAACCCTCTCTTCAGCATTTTTGGTCCCAACATCATCAGGCTGCAAATCAACGGAGCAGTGGACATCCACAGTGCTTTCCGAAACACGCAGATCGACCAGTTTATCAACAGTCCCCTCGGCAATGTGCGGAACGAGCCGGACTTTCAGCAACAGGTTCAAGTCAATGTGAAAGGGGAGATTGGAGACAAACTGAAGATTGATGCGGACTGGAACACACAACGCACATTCGAGTATGAAAACCAGCTTCGGGTTCGCTACACAGGCTACGAGGACGAGATTGTCAAAAGCGTTGAAGCTGGCAACGTTTCCCTCCAGTCCAACGCTTCGTTCATTTCCAGCAGTCAGGCGCTGTTTGGCATTAAGGCAGGTTTTCAGTTTGGCCCCCTTGCACTGACGACGGTCGCATCTCAGAAAAAAGGCCAGATCAAGGAACTTACCGTGTCGGGGGGAGCCCGTCCGACACCGTTTGAACGGAGAGCAACGGAATATTCGAAAGACCACTATTTCATCGATACGGATTACATCCCACTCTATGAATCGGCCTTTGTGAATATCCCTGCTGTAGTAGACCCGAGCCGGCAAATTCGCGAAATCGAGGTGTGGGTTTCCCGTGTGGGTCAGCCCGTTCCGGGGAAAGAGCGCCGGGTCGCAGCGTTTATGGATGAGAGCCTCGTGTTGTTGTACCAAAACGATCCTGCGCTGCGGGCTGCCGGAGAATTCTCGACGCAGAAGGATTCCATCGACGCGGGTGATTACATCAAGTTAGAACAAAACCTGGATTACGTATTCCATCCCCATGCCGGGTTCATCACGCTGAACCGTTCGTTACAAGTCGAGCAGGCCATCGCAGTCGCTTACTCGATTGCGGCGGGAACCATCGGGAATTTTGACAGGGACACGTCTACTCCGTTGATTATGAAGCTTGTCCGGCCAAGACAACTGGGCCCCCAACATCGAACAGCCTGGCGCATGATGCTGAAAAATCATTACCCGCTCGGCGGACGCGGAATCAAGAAAGAAGGCTTTGAGCTCAGCATTTTTTACCAGGTGGCGGGAACGCCTCCCGAGGTCGATATTGTCTTGAAGCAGGGCGTCCGCCTCGTTCAGATGTTCGGACTGGACCGGTTCAACGAAACAGGGGCACCCGGAGCGGATGAAAAATTCGATTATTTTCCGGGCCTCACAATCGACGAGAATCGCGGCGAACTGAGATTCCCGACCGTCGAACCTTTTGACTCTGTGAGCATAAGGAATTTCCTGCTGAAACTTCCCGGGTTTACAGCGGCTGAAGCCCAGGCCGCCGCCGACTCTTTTGCATTCGGCGCGATCTATGATACGACGGATAATGGTTCGCGAAATAGTGAGCGGAATAAATTCATCATCAAAGGCGTCATCACGCCGACAACCGCCTCGACGTACAGCCTGGGGTTCAACATCGTGGAAGGAAGTGTCGATGTTATTGTAAACGGGCAGTCCGCTCCCAAAAGTGACTACAATGTCGATTATATCACGGGTCAGGTGGTTATCCGGAACCAGGCGCTACTCGTTCCTGGAACAAATCTTCAGATCCGGTATGAAGCGAACGACCTATTTCAACTTGCTTCGAAAACTCTACTGGGGGCCCGTGGTGACCTCAATCTTGGGAAAAATGCATCGTTTGGCTTCACGGTAATGAACCTCAACCAGCAATCGCTCAGCGACAAAGTCAGGCTGGGTGAGGAACCCATCAGTAATACGATCATGGGCGTGGATGGCGGTGTGAACTTCGACGTTCCATTCCTCACACGCGCCCTCAATATGTTGCCGGGCATACAAACGAATGCGTCTTCAAACCTCTCATTCAGGGGAGAGGCGGCTTACATGAGCCCGGACCCGAATACGCGTAAAAGCGCAATTCCTCAGGACAACAGCAGCGGGATTGCCTACATCGATGATTTTGAAGGTGCCCGTCGGTTGATTCCTTTTTCCGTGAATTCGCAGCAGTGGAAGGATGCGAGCGTCCCGTTTTACATGAAGGGGTTCGATACCTATGTTCCGCCTGACGGTATTTCCATACCGACGAACGCACCAGTTCTTCCGGAAACAACAAAAATCTACTCGAAGGCAAAAGCATTTTGGTTCAACGTCCAGCCATCCGATGTTTCGACGCTGGAAATTTGGCCTCAGCGCAGCATCGCTCCGGAACAATCCGCCACAACGGTGTTGGACTTGCATTACAGGCCCATCACCCGGGGAGCGTTCAATTATTCGATGGATTTAGACAACACCGTCGTCACCAACCCGCTAAAGAACTGGGCCGGCATCCAGCAGCTCCTTTCGACGACATCGTCGAACCTTCTGGACGAGAATGTTAACTTCATTGAGTTCTGGGTGAAGATCGAGCAATCGCAGGCGACGGCGAAGCTGAACATCGACCTGGGGCTTATTAGCGAAGATATTATCCCGAACAGAGAACTCAACACAGAGGATGGTCTCAAAAGCGGAATTCGAAACGGGACGCTGAATGAGGGCGAAGATGTCGGAATTGATCTTCTCACGGATGATCAGGAGAGAGCCATTTTCTTCGACTTCATCAATCAAGCCGGAGGGAAGTATAAGAGCGTTCTGGAGCCAGACCCTTCAGGAGACAACTTTGTCGAACCTCCAATTGGGCAAGGCTTACGGCCGCTCAATGAGTATGAAGGTTCAAATGGGACTGAAGCAAACCAGCGCAAGAGTTATTTTCCCGACGCGGAAGACCTAAACCGAAACAACAATCTCGACCGTTTGAATGCGTATTTCGAATATGAAATTCCACTCGATACGAGTAGTCTCGGTTTCCGAAAGTATGTCACGGGTGGAGGCCAGAACAGCTGGTATCAGATCAGGATACCGATCAACGAATTCACTCGAAGAATCGGCGAGGCGACACTTTCCACCGTGGAAGCGGTGCGAATATGGGTCACCGGTGCCCAAACGGATGTGCATCTTCGGTTGACGGAAATGAACCTGGTGGGCAACCAGTGGGAGGAGTTGGTCAAAAACGACAGCACGTTTCGAGTCAGCGTGGTGAATGTCGAGGACAATCCGGCATACACCTCCCCGCCCGGAGTCGAACGTGCCCGTGATCGTTCCAGGCCAACGCAGAACATTGTCGGCAATGAGCAGGCGTTGAACCTCATCATTCGTGATCTGAATGACGGCCAGAGCCGGCAGGCCGTCAAGAGATTCACCTTCAGAGCTCTGGATTTGTTCAGCTATCGGGCGATGAAAATGTTCGTGAGGTCATCTTCGAATTTCAGTTTCAGGATCCTGAAAGACCAGTCGGGCCGTGATTCGCTGGATTACGACGCGGAGCTCTTCGTCAGGTTCGGGATCGACTCCCTGAATTTCTACGAGTATCGTGCGCCGCTGAGGCCGGCGGTGGCGGGAAGCCTCATCCCGGAGCAAGTGTGGGACCCGCAAAACGATATCACGATCAATTTCCCGGAACTGACCGCAGTCAAGCTCTTGCGTGATAGCGCAGGAGCTTTGACGGGACGTTATCCAAAAAAAGGCGGTCCGCCTGGTTCAACGTTCCAGGTTCGCGGTCAGCCCACGCTTACCAACGTTCGATTCATCGCCGTCGGCGTGGAGAATCCCATGGGAAAAGGAGCTTCGAAACTCAACGGAGAGGTCTGGGTCAATGAACTCCGGCTCACCGATGTGGACAATGCTCCTGGATGGGCCTACCGCTTTGACACGGGCCTCAAGCTCGCGGATATCGGCAGTGTCGCTTTTTCCGTTGTGAACCGCGATCCAAACTTCCATGGATTGGAAGAACATTTTGGGAGTCGCCTCACGAGCAACAACTGGACTCTTTCAGCAAACGTTGCACTCGAGAGGTTCCTTCCGCAATCGTGGAATGGCACCTCGCTTGCGTTCTCCTACTCCCACGTCGAGTCTATCCAGGATCCGAAATACCTGCCGGGGACGGATATTCTCGTTTCCGAGGCAGTCGAGCGCGTTGCCGAGTCGGAGAAGCAAAGAGGAGCGACGAATGAGGATGCGGGCCGGGCTGGAGACGCGCTAAAGACGCGATCGCAATCTTTGAACGTGACCGAAACATACGCGATGCCCAATATTCGATTGGCAGTGCCTGTCGATACATGGCTGGTATCGGAGACGATCAATAAGCTGACATTCGGATATTCCTATACGGTCTCGACGAGACGCGATCCCGCCACGGAGTCGTACGAAAACTGGAATTGGAATGCGCGGGGAAGTTACGCTCTGCAGTTTGGTACCAGCAATTACTTTCAACCATTCACTCCGTTTTCAGACTTGTTTCCGTTCAGTGTTTGGAAAGACCTCAAACTCTATTTCACGCCAAGAAACATCAACATGAACGCGACGCTTGCGAGAGGACAGGTGAGAGAGAAGCCCCGGAATCAAGCCGGAGCACGTCCCGTCGTGCGTAACCTTTCTTCAACCCGGTCCATGGCCTTTTCATGGCAGTTCCTTGAAGGAGGTTTTCTCAATCCTGGAGTCGATTATCAGGTGAATGTCTCAAGCAATCTTGTTCATCTGGAGCTCGACCAGTTCAGTCAACAGCGCTCGTTCGGCGACATTTTGAAGGACATGTTTTTCAGTGACCGGTTGATCAACTTCGGCATTGACCAGCAATACTCGCAGTCGATCGCGTTGAATACGAGGCTTGTGGTGCCCCAAGTCCTGAAAATGGACAAGATTCTCTCTCCTTCCTTAAGATATACTTCCCAGTATGACTGGTCGAACAATATTCAGGCCGGAAATCTTGGCAAGGGAGCAGGCTGGTCGAGTAGCCTGACGCTTTCGACAGACATCAACATCAAATCAATTTCGGAGGAAATCTGGTCTGCAAAACCTGTCATTCCGACAGAACAAGACACGGTGAAGACATTCGCCAACCAGTTTGACCAGATATCAAGAGCACTTCTTAAAGCCCCATTCTTCGATTTTGACAGAATCAGCATCACGTTCACACAGCAAAACCGTGCCCAACACAGCGGCGTGCTCGGTGGCAACGGTTTCGCAAACATCTTCGCCCGTATTCCCTTTCTGCAGTCGTCAGTTCCTGAAAACGGACCTTCATTTCTCTATCAACTGGGACTGGCCTCGGATCCCCATGGCAGGGTCGTGCTGGCAACCAAGAGCTCTTTTCCTTTTATCACGGGATACACCGTTCCCGGTTTGCGCGCAGCGAGAGGCAGCTCTGAAGTTCTTCTGACAGATGTGTTTTCGCAATCAAACAGAATCACTATGCGAACGTCGCGTTCACTCTGGGAGGGGGTGAGCCTGGACCTGAACTGGAATGTCGGATGGTCGTATAGTTCGAACAGGACCGTTTCGCCGGACACACTGGGAGTTCCGTTTGAACGCAACCTCGTCGTGAGCGGCGATGTCGACCGCTCTTTTCTCACGCTTCCACCCGTCCTCTTTTTTCAGATGTTCAAGACCTCGATTGACGAGGTCAATCGTCGCTACGAGGAAGCAAAAGCCATTCCCGATGGCATTCAAAACGATGTAAAGCTCTCCAAGGCGTTCGAAGAGGGATTGGAGGCGTTACCGCTTTTCAGGAAAATTCTGGGAAGCATGTTCCCCCGGCTCAACTGGTCGATTCGCTGGGATGGCCTGGAAAAACTCCCGCTCTTCAAAAGCATTGCCAGTCGTGCCTCGCTCGACCACAGCTACACGTCCAACTACCGCCGCAGGTGGAGAATCACGCCGCAAGGCGAGGAACTAACGGAAGGCCAATCGGTTGCATACGGGTTTACACCGCTTTTGGGACTGAACATGGCTTTCAAAGAATTCCTGAAGGGAAGCCTTTCGGGAACATTTCGCTATGGAATGAACACGACATTAGACTTGAGTCCTTATCTCTTGAGCATCACGGAATCAGGAACAGAAGATATCTCCATGTCGCTTACGTATACCCGTCACGGGTTTGACCTGCCTTTCTTCGGCCTCGCGCTGTCGAACGACCTCGATGTAAGCTTCTCCTACACCTTTGCCAAAAACTCTCGAAAATTTTATAACATGAAAGAAACGATCTTTAAAAAGGATGGAACTCCGTTGGAAGGTTCGAGCCGAACAGTGATGGAGCCTCGCATCCGTTATGTGTTGAGTGCACGTGTGACTGCGTCGTTCTATTACCGTTATACAAAAATCAAACCCGACTCGGACGGGTCGAGAATTCCGGGCTCCACGGTGAACGAGGGTGGACTCGATGTCCATGTGGCCATTCAATAGCGTTGGGGCGAATTCTCTTTGCGTTGATTCTCGCAGCTTTAATAACTACTTTACATCATAGAAAATGGAAGCACCGAAAAAAATACTGTGGGTTGACGACGAGATCGACCTTCTGAAAGCACACCTCAAATTACTTCAGCAAAAAGGTTATTCCGTCGAAACCGCAACGAACGGCCAGGATGCGATTGAGCTTGTGAAAGAAAAAGGATACGACCTTGTTTTTCTGGATGAAATGATGCCTGGAAAAGGCGGCCTCGAGACATTGTCGGAAATCAAGGATATCATGCCCGGATTGCCGGTGGTGATGGTGACGAAAAGCGAGGCAGAAAGCCTGATGGAAGATGCCATCGGCGTGAAAATAACCGACTACCTTGTCAAACCCGTGAATCCGAGCCAGATATTGATGGCCTGCAAGAAGATCCTTGACGCGAAGAAGATCACCGGGGAACACGTTTCACGAGATTACGCCATGGAATTCCAGAAAATCTCGCTTTTGCTCATGAATACCATGACAGAGCGGGAGTGGATCGACCTCTATGTCAACGTGACCAATTGGGACGTCGAGATGGACGAGCATCCAGGCCTTGGCTTGCGGCAGACCCTTCTCGACCAGAAGCGGCAATGTAATGTGGAGTTCGGGAAATTCGTGGAGCGAAAGTACCGGTCCTGGCTGGACCAGGAAAACCGTCCGGTCTCGTTGTCACCGGACGTGTTTGAACGATTTGTCATTCCAGAGCTGAATGAGAAAACTTCTGTCTTCTTTTTTGTCATCGATTGCCTTCGTCTCGATCAATGGCTGGTCATGGAGCGCATGCTTGCCGATTACTATACCATTGACAAGGACTACTATTTTAGCATTCTGCCCACAGCGACACCTTATTCACGCAATGCAATCTTCAGCGGGCTTTTTCCCCTCGATCTCGAAAAACGCTTTCCGGAGATATGGCAAGCCGGCGAAGACGACGAAAGCAGCCGGAACCGGCATGAACACCAACTGATGGATAAGCTCCTCGAGCGTAAAAAGATACAGCTCAAGCCGGACTCGAAATACGTGAAGATCCTGGATGCGGAATTCGGACGCCAGGTCGAAGCGAACATTCTCTCGTACACTCAGGGAAAGCTCACCGCCATCGTTGTGAATTTCATCGACATGCTTGCTCACGGGAGGTCGGATTCTCCTTTGTTGAAGGAAATTGCTCCGGATGAGCCCGCATATCGCTCGTTAACAAGTTCATGGTTTCAGCACTCCTCCTTGTTCAGCATGCTCAAAGTCCTTGCACGCCAAAAACACGTCAAAATCATTCTGACAACTGACCACGGGAGTGTCAGATGTCTACGGGGTTCGAAGGTGATTGGAGACCGTGAGGCTTCCACAAACCTCAGGTATAAGTTTGGCCGAAATCTCAAGATCGATGAAAAAGAAGCTGTGTTTGTGAAAACCCCGACGGACTATCGTTTACCCAGGGGAAGCGTCACAACCAACTATGTGATAGCCAAGGAAGACTACTATTTCGTCTACCCGACCGATTATCATCGGTACCTCAACCAGTACCGTGATAGCTTTCAGCACGGCGGAATCTCGATGGAAGAAATGATCCTTCCCGTGGTCAAGCTCCAGCCAAAATAGCAGTTGGTCCATGGTTCACACGACGGCGTCCGAGATTGAAACAGGGAGAATGGCAGGCTCATTTGCGAAAACGCTGCGGCGGGGAGACATGGTCGCTCTGTACGGTGAACTTGGCTCGGGGAAGACGCAGTTTGTCAAGGGCGTCTGCAAGTATTTCAATGTTGCGCAACTGGTCACGAGTCCGACATTTGTGCTTATGAATCGATACAGCGGCAGCGAATCGGGAGGGCGGGAGCTGATGATTTTTCATTTTGACCTCTACCGGGTCAAAAACCTCTCCGAAGTGTATGACCTGGGTTATCAGGAATTCTTTCAAGGAGACGGCATTTGCCTTGTCGAGTGGGCTGCCCATCTCGAATCACTCCTTCCCAGGCGGAGGTACGATGTGAAACTTTCATTTGGAAAAAAAGAGAACGAGCGGATGATGGCAATCGAGGCCGTTGTGGATGACATGGAGGTCGATTCGAAAGCGGGCGAGTTACAATGATGATTCTTGGCATTGAGACTTCGACGGCTGTCTGCTCCGTCGGTTTGTCGGGAGACGAGAATCAAGCGATTGAGCGTTCGCTGGTAGAGTCGCGCATTCATTCTGAAAAACTCCAGACCCTCATTCAGGAAGTTCTCAAAGAGGCCGGAGCCGGCGTGGGAGACATTGACGCCGTCGCGATTTCGATTGGCCCGGGCTCTTTCACGGGCTTGCGGATTGGCTTGAGCACGGCAAAAGGCTTGTGTTTTTCCATCGAAAAACCCCTGTTGGCGATTCCTTCATTTGAAGCGATCGCAACCGCCGCGGCGAGATCGTACCCCTTATACGAACGTTTCTTCATTGCACTGGACGCGAAGCAATCGGACTTTTATACGGGGTCGTTTCGCAATTACAGTGGGCTCATAGAAACAGAAACAGACGTAGCAGTCCGGCCCTCAAAGAGCATTGGTGAAGAAATGCGTGACGACGGAAAGACTCTGGTTCTTACGGATACACCTCTCATGGTTGCAGAAGTCCTCAAAGGAGCATTTCGATGTGAAAACGTCCTTGATTTTTGTCACGGGGAAGTCGTCGCTTCCATCGGAATGCGAAAATACAAGTTAAAGGAATGCAGCGACCTCTCGTCAACGGAGCCGATGTACCTGAAGGATTTTGTGGTAAAAACTGAAGCGCTGCAAACTCACGCCTAACCAATTCCGGAGTCGCCGTGGCCTGGTTTCGACGTTCGCAAGAAAACATTCAAACAGCGGGTCAGAAGAAAGACCTCCCCGACGGCATGTGGACGAAGTGCGGCGGTTGTGGAGAGATTATTCACCGGAAGCAGCTGGAACAAAACCTGTTTACGTGCTCCAAATGCAATTTTCATTTCCGAATAGGAAGCAAGGAATACTTCGACCTGTTGCTGGATAAAAAGACCTTCAAAGAGATGGATAAGAAACTGCGTTCTGTTGACGTGTTGAAGTTTGTCGATTCGAAAAAATACTCAGACCGTCTTGAAGAGGCCATGAAAAAAACGAGCCTTTATGAAGCGGTTCGCGTTGGGACGGGCGAAGTCAGCGGAACGCCGGTCGTCGTGGCTTGCATGGACTTTTCGTTCATCGGCGGAAGCATGGGCTCGGTGGTTGGCGAGAAAATTGCACGCGCAATTGATGCTGCGCGCGAAAAGAAACAGCCGCTGATCATCGTTTCTTCGAGCGGGGGTGCGAGGATGATGGAAGGTGCGCTCTCCCTGATGCAGCTCGCCAAAACGAGCGCCAAGCTTGCCCAGCTCTCCGATGCGGGAGTTCCTTACATTTCGATCTTGACCGACCCGACCACGGGAGGAGTCACTGCGAGTTTCGCCATGCTCGGCGATGTCCACATTGCGGAGCCGGCCGCACTCATTGGCTTTGCGGGCCCGCGAGTCATTCGCCAAACCATCGGGAAGGATCTGCCGAAGGGATTTCAGCGGGCAGAATTTCTTCTCGAAAAGGGTTTTGTCGATATGGTGGTTCATCGCAAGGAGATGAAGGAGACCGTGTCGAAGATTTTGAAACTGCTTGAGAATTGATGGTATGAGGATTCATATTGTCGGGGTTCCGATGGACCTCGGTGGAGGACGCCGGGGCGTGGACATGGGACCGTCAGCAATCCGTATCGCAGGTGTTGCGGAAAAACTCCAACGGCTCGGCCACACCGTCATCGATGAAGGCGATATCCTGGTCAAGAATCCTGAGCTTCTCAAGATCCGCAATGAAAAGCTGAAGTACCTTCCTGAAATTGTCCGCGCCTGTACCATCCTCTCTTCAAAAGTAGAAAAAATCGTTTCGGCGGGAGGTTTCCCGTTGATTCTCGGCGGCGACCACTCGCTTGCGGTCGGCACGGTCGCGGGGGTCGCAGCCCATGCTCGAAATCGCA
Source organism: Ignavibacteriales bacterium (assembly GCA_031406095.1). Taxonomy (GTDB): domain Bacteria; phylum Bacteroidota; class Ignavibacteria; order UBA10030; family UBA10030; genus JANOGR01. The sequence goes on along the minus strand of JANOGR010000111.1, from coordinate 4,882 downwards.
ACAAGACGCTCGGGGTTCTCTGGATCGATGCTCACGGCGACCTGAACACGGACCGTACGACTCCGTCCGGAAATATCCATGGGATGCCGCTGGCTACATCGATCGGGTTGGGGGCCATCGAACTGAAATCGATCGGCGGCGATTTTCGAAAAGTCGACCCGAAGAACGTCGTGTTGATCGCCACAAGGGAACTCGACGAAGGAGAACGCAAACACATTCGACTCCATGGCGTGAACATTTTCACGATGGAAGAAATCGATAAGCATGGGATGTCGGTCATTTTTGCCAAAGCCATACGGAAATTGAGAGGAGTCGACCACCTTCATGTCAGCCTTGACTTGGACGCCGTCGACCCGACGGTGGCGCCGGGAGTGGGTACGCCGGTGAAAGGCGGCTTGAATTACCGCGAAGCACATTTGATCATGGAGGAGCTGAACGAGTACGGCAAAATGGCCTCCCTGGAAGTTGTCGAAGTGAACCCCATTCTCGACAATCGAAACCAGTCCGCGGAATTTGCAGTGGAACTCATTCAGTCAGGGTTCGGCAAGAAGATTATTTGATGGAAATCGTGAAACTGGTTGCGGACATGCAGCGCAGGAGTGAGACGCTTCGCAATCAAGGGAGTCGGATCGGCATCGTTCCGACGATGGGATATCTCCATGAAGGTCACGCAAGCTTGATTCGCAAGGCGAAAGAACTGTCTGATGTTGTCGTCACGAGCATCTTCGTCAACCCTACGCAATTCGGCCCGGACGAAGATTTTGAACGATACCCTCGTGACTTCGAGCGCGATACGGCAATCGCAGCGAGGTCGGGAGCGGACATCCTTTTTTGTCCGGAACCGGCTGAGATGTACCAGGAAGGCTATCATACGGTTATCGAGCCAGGTCCCGTGTCCACGATTCTTGAGGGAAGCATTCGTCCGAATCATTTTCGAGGAGTTGCAACCGTCGTGGCAAAGCTCTTCCATATCACAAAACCGCACCTCGCCGTGTTTGGCCAAAAAGATGCACAGCAGGCCTTTGTCATTCAACAAATGGTGCGCGACTTTAACTTTGATGTCCAGGTCGTTGTTGCCCCGATTGTTCGTGAACAGGACGGGCTTGCCATGAGCTCCAGGAATGTCTATTTGAAGAACGATGAGCGAAAGAATGCCCTCGTGCTGTCCAGGTCTTTGGTTCATGCCGAGGAACGAGTGAAGGCGGGCGAAACATCGGTGAAAAGGCTCAAGGAGGAAATGCTCAAGATTCTATCAGGCGGCAATCCAACGAACGTCGATTACATTGCCTTCGTTCACTTGAAGACGTTCGAAGAAGTAAAGACCATGGAGCCGCCGCATGTCTTGATAGTGCTGGCAGTGCGGTTTGGTGCAACCCGACTCATCGACAACGCCATTGTTTCGGTGAACTAAGATGGGTGGGAAAAAGCAATCTCCGCCCGAGAGCGATGTTGCAGTCGTCATCATGGCGGCGGGCAAAGGGACTCGGATGAAGAACCCGAACCTCGCCAAGGTGATGTACGAGTTGAATGGCCGGCCGATGATTCACTATGTGGTGGACCTTGCCTACGACCTCCATGCCCGCAGGGTCATTGTCATCGTCGGATATCAACGGAAGGCCGTCGAAGACTACATCCGCAGGTCTCATCCGGATGTGGAATGCGCCGTCCAGGAACGGCAGTTGGGCACAGGCCACGCCGTGATGCAAGCGGAGAAACTCCTCCAATCGTTTGCAGGTGACGTACTCATCCTTTCGGGGGATGTTCCACTTCTGACGAAGCCTACGATGGATCAACTGCTTCGCCACCATAGAGACTCGCGTGCCATCGCCACAATCCTCACAGCAGACATGGAAGACCGGACCGGATATGGACGGATCGTTCGAAACGAGGATCAATCGGTGAAGAAGATTGTGGAGCACAAAGACGCCCTGCCGGAGGAGCTCGCCATCAAAGAAATCAATTCGGGAATTTATGCGTTCGACAAAGGAATGCTGTTCGACGGGCTCGCACATATTACTTCGCATAATGTCCAGAATGAGTTTTATCTGACAGATGTCTTCGAGTACTTCTGGAAGCATCATGGGAAGGTCTTGGCGCTCAAAGCGCTTCAACTTGATGAGATTCGGGGTATCAATACGGTCACGCAACTGGACGAGGCAATGAAAGTTCTTGAATCTCGTCAGCCCGGATAATGACGACGGGAGCGTCTTGACAATCAGGAGGGATTTGGTTATCATAACTTCAGGAAAACGAGGATATCCATGAGAATATTCGTCGGTTGTGTGGTTGCGGTTTTCATGGTAACGGCAATTGCCGGAGGGCAGCTGAGAACCAAGACGGACCAGAATCCGAGCGTCAGCCAGTCAATTGTTCGAAGCGATGACGGCGGCTTGCTCTTCGGATGGTTTGACCCCAGTCGTCTTCTGATGCGCCATAGTTACTCGTTGAGCTATTCCACTTTTGGCGGTCAGAGCATGGCCGTCGGCGCTTACACCAACAGTTTGTTTTACCGTTTCTCAGACCCGCTCTCCGTCCAGTTCGATGTGAGTGCCATGCATTCTCCCTATAACTCGTTCGGGTCGGAATTTTCGAAGAATTTTTCAGGCGTTTATCTCAGCCGTGCTCAACTGGATTACAGGCCTTACGACAATCTGTGGCTTCAAATCCAGTTCAGACAGGTGCCATCACTTTACTGGCTCGGCAATTCAGGTCTCTACCAACCGGGGTTTTTCAACAACTTCGAGCGTGGCCAGTCCGAGATGGGCGAGGAGGCAAAGCACTGACGCTTTTGGTTTCAGAGATTCGTTTTTTGACCGAGCAGGATGCCTTCCAAAAACCAAGGTGCCTGCTCGTTTCTTTTTCGTTTGAAGGGAGTGCCATTCCATAGAAGACCCTTCCCGTACCACCGAACTCCAGCAATCCCCTCAACGGTCTCGAACCCAGCTCACACAACGGTTTGTTCTCTTCGGCATTGCGGGCCTTTCTATGCTCATAGCGCTTTTCGCCTTTTTCCAGAGTGAATCCGGCCAGCCGGCCGTCCAGCAGTTCGGCAGGACGCGGGCGATTCAGCTGGATGTTCAGAATGGCTCGGGTGAACCCAAACTCGCCCAGAAACTTACGGATTTCCTCAGAGCTGAAGGATTTGACGTGGTAGAGCTGGGCAATTACAAATCGGGAAGTGTCCCGCAAACTCTGGTCATCGACCGTATCGGAAATCCAGAAGCGGCGAAGTCTGTCGCAAAAGCGCTGGGTATCCCTGAAGAAAAAGTCGTGCAGCAGATCGACAAAAACCTCTTTCTTGATGCCACGGTTGTGATCGGGAAGGACTTTGCAAAACTGAAGGCATTCAAATGATATGTATGGAGGCTGATTGACGGCACGAACTCTTGCTAAGAAAATTGCAGACCTTGCTCTTGCCAAAAAAGCGGATGACGTTCTTCTTATGGACCTGCGCAAAGTGACGACCACGACCGATTTTTTTGTGCTGTGTTCTGCCGATTCAGCAACCCAGGTGAAAGCGATCGCCGATTCGATCGTCGAAGGGACGGAAATGTTTGGCTCACGAGTTTGGCATACGGAGGGACTCCAGGCATTGCTATGGGTCGTACTGGACTATGTTGACGTGGTTGTCCATATCTTCCACAAAGAGGAGCGTTCGTTCTACAACCTGGAGCGCTTATGGGGAGATGCGAAGATCACCGAAATCAAAGACGAACTTGAACGGGCCGTCAAAACAGGAAGGCTAAAATCAGGAAAAGTGCGTGTGACTCGTAAAAGGAAATCGACGGGCGAGGCATGAAGAGATACCTTACCGAAAGAGTCGGCTCTGCGCTGAAATCGCTAAACTACGAAGATGGCGGGAACCTGATTTTTGAAAAGCCGAAGCTCGAGGCGCACGGCGACGCAACGACCAACATTGCAATGCTCCTTGCAAAGTCTGTAGGAAAAAATCCGAGAATGGTCGCCAAGGAAATCGTCGCAACGTTGAAAGTCGACCCAGAACTGGTCGCAGGTGTTGAAATTGCCGGCCCTGGTTTTATCAATTTTCGCTTTCATCCGGCGTTTTTCAGCAAACAGGTTCATGATATTCTCGCGAAGGGTGACAGGTTTGGCAGGTCTGAGATTGGGATGGGTAAGAAGACTCAGGTGGAGTTTGTCAGCGCCAACCCGACGGGTCCCCTGAGCGTTGGCCATGGACGCCAGGCTGCAATCGGAGACACGATTGCGAATCTGCTCGATTGGACGGGCCACAATGTTACTCGTGAATACTATTACAACAACGCGGGCAGGCAAATGCGGCTGCTGGCAGAATCGACATACGCACGATACAGCCAGCTGTTCGACCCTGCGTTCCCGTTTCCAGAAGATGGATACCAGGGCGACTACATAAAGCACATAGCGGAGGCTCTTAGAAAGGAACAGGGGGAGTCGCTCAGAAAAGCAACGAAGGAAGAAGCTCTTTCGGTTTGCAAGTCGTTTGCCGAGAATTCGCTTTTCGCTTCCATCAAGAAGGTGCTCGCCCGGATGGGTGTGAAGTTCGACGTGTTCTATAATGAGGATTCGTTGTATTCGGAAGGGAAGATCAAAGAAGTCATTGAGGAATTTCGGCGCAAGGGGCTTGCTTACGATAAAGATGGAGCAGTCTGGTTGAAGACAACGGCCCTGGGATTGGATCAGGACCGCGTGATTGTCAAGAGCACAGGAGAGCCGACCTACAGGCTCCCCGACATTGCCTACCACCGGGAGAAATTCCGGAGAGGCTTCGAGCTCATTGTGGACATTTTCGGAGCAGACCATATTTCAACGATCCAGGAAGTGCTCGCTGGAATCGGCTCGCTTGGATACGATCCTTCGAAAGTCAAGGTGGTCATCCATCAGTTTG
>JANOGR010000094.1:0-2978 GCA_031406095.1 Ignavibacteriales bacterium | reverse complement strand
GGAGCTCTTCTACTCTTCCGCTCTTTTGAGCCGCTTCGAAAGCGTTCATTGTTGGGCCATAGTATCGTCTAAATGATTCGATGACATCTGTTGGGCTTTTGTCCGGCGATATGAAGGAGTACGTGTCCTTGACCATGGATATTTTCTCCTTGGGCACTCCGGCCTGACCAAAACGTTCGATGATGTGAGTTTCCAAACCCCAAGTCATTGGACTGACGAAGCCTTCTGGAGGTGGAGGCATAAACGATGAGCTTATCTTCAGCAACTGCGAGACGAATGAAGTTGGATCGTTGGGGATCCAGTTGCCCATCACAATCCGACCACCTGGTTTCGTGACCCGGACCATCTCCTTGGCTACGTCGAATGGCTTGGGAGCAAACATGGCGCCGAATACGGAGAGGGTCAAATCAAACGAATGGTCGCTGACCCCTTGCAAGTTGCACGCATCTCCCTCTTGAAATGTCAGTCGGTTGAGTCCCGCCTCGGCAGCTCGTTTGTTCCCGGCGTCAACGAGGTTCTTGGCAATGTCGATTCCAACAACTTCAGCCCCCAACAGGGCTAGAGGAACCGCCGTAGTGCCATCTCCGCAGCCGAGGTCTAAAACCCGCAGCGGCGTCGTGATCGCGACAGACTTGACGACTGCTTCTCCAGATTGACGCATCAAGGCGGCAATCTTGGTAAAGTCGCCTTTCTCCCACAATGCTTTGTTTGGATTCATAATAACTCCCTTCTACTATGGTACCAGCGTTAAGAACGCGTAACCATTGTTTATATGGTTTCCAGAGAAAACCGCTCTCTGGGTTGATTAGATGTGCCGCAAAACGCCTTAGGAAATGAAACTTTGCTTGCGCATAACTAGCTGCTAACCGCAATCATTCCGCCTGCCTGTCCGGTAGGCAGGTTTATTATATGCCTGTAGCCGCCCACTTTTGGAGCACGGTAGAGAAATGTTGTGGAACTAGCGCAATAGGCGCTCTTGAAGCAAAGTCTGCATATCCCGTCGACCATCCAACACACCATGGATTGTCACGGTTGTACGATCAATGCTGTAGAAAATCCTGTATGGCTTGAATCGGATTTCTCGGAACTGAGAGACGCCAATATCTTGCAACTCTGGAGGGATGTGGCCCCGAAGAGGCAAAGTGCGGAGCGAGGAACAAGCTCGTTTGAGAGCCCCCAACAATCGATCAGCCTGTTCAATGGAATCGTTCAGCGCAACATACCTGTAGATTTCAAAGAGGTCCGCTTCGGCATCATTATCGAGCTGAACGTTACGCTTTTTCATTTTTGAAGCCACGTATTTGCTTTTCGAGCGACGCAAACGTGGCATCAAGGGACTTCACTTTGCCGCGTCGGACATTTTGCTGGCTTCGTGTCAGTATCTTCAGCAACGCCAACGTCTCCTGTGTTTGTTCAAAGGTATGGATGTCTTGAAGGACGGCCTTGGCCAGTCCGTTATGGGTGACAATGATGGTCCCCTGGTGGCCGGAGAGCTCACGGATGAGACGAGAGGCATGTGCTTTGAGATAGCTGATTGGTTTTACGGCAGTGCTGAGCTTCATTGGTCCCCCTGGTTATCGTCGACCATAATATAGGCTGAATTCAGATCGAACACAAGGCCGGCTGGAATCCTCTTCACGTTTAGCCAAAACCAGGTGGGCGGCCGTGGCATTATGAAATGATTTTTCTCGGAAGGAGTGGATTCAGATGCATCGTGAGGTCGTACACAGAACTTCCGCATGCCGCCGACATGTCTTCGGGCCGGGAACCATCCTGCCAATCAAAGATCGTTGCCACATCGCCAACCCGCACGTTCGTGATTGGACCGAGGTCAACAATGCAATGACTTGCTGAAATTGCAACCGCAGGGTACATCCCGTCAAAAATGCGAATTCGTCCGCCTTTTGTCACTTCTCGCGGAATTCCATCGGCATGGCCAGCCGGAAGAGTCGCAACCCATGTGTCTTCCTTCGCTACAAAAACCCTGTTGTAGCCTGCGCTCTCTCCCTTTTTCAATTGCTTTGTATAGATGATCCGTGTTTTCAAACTCACTGCGGGCAAAAGGTTGAGTGCCGTCGACTCTCTGAATTCTTTGTCGGGATAAACGCCATACAAGGCCATGCCTGGCCGCACCATATCAAGAAACATGTCTGGATGCTGGAAGAGGCCATAACTTGAGACCGCATGCTTCTTACCAACGGTGATCCCGGACTGTTGCAAGGAAGCGCATAAGTTTTCAAAGCGCGTGAATTGTTCCTTGTCGAATTCGGGGTCCTCCGTGAATGTCATCATGATACCGGCAATCTCAATCGATTTCAAAGAAGCAAGTTGCCTGGTCAGCGGCAGGGCTTTTGCGACAGAAACCCCAACCCGGCCGATTCCCGTGTCGACGCAAATGTGCACAGGGACTTTCTTTTGTAGTTTTCGGGAAGCATTCTCGGCCCAGCTGCCGACGTCGGTGTAGACCATGGGCATGATTTTCAACGCAACTGCTTCTTCGAATTCACTCTCGTCGAACGGACCAAGAAGGAGAACTGGCTTCCGGACGCCGGCATCTCTGAGAACAACAGCCTCTTGAAACTTGATGACAGCAAAACCCTGCACCTCGGTCATCGGCTCAAGTATTCTGGCGACATTGGCGATTCCTAGTCCATAGCCGTTGTTTTTAATGACTGCAAGAATCGGCCGCCCGCTAACTCTGCGTGCAACCTCCTGGACGTTGTGCCGCAGGTGGCCGGCATGCACTTCGACCCAGGGGTCGAAGCCGGATGGCTTTTGTTCTTCAGCATGCGATGAAACAGAAATGAGAGAGGCGATTCCCGGGAAGGCGACGGCTGTTTGGATGAACGTGCGACGACTGGTTTTCATTCCGTAGCGGTGTTGAAAAACTGGTTCTGCGGTGGCGTCAGGCATAAGTTTTCAAAATCAGGCGCCATGACAAACAAAAAAGGAGACTGTCACTCCCGCGGATTGTAAGC
>JANOGR010000086.1:0-3671 GCA_031406095.1 Ignavibacteriales bacterium | reverse complement strand
CCCGAGGAGCTGCAAGCCATTGAAGACATGGTGAACACGAAAGTCGCAGAGAATATCACTGTGAACGCGTTAAACGAACAAAAGGATTGGGTCACAATCGAGCAAGCGAAAAAAAGCTGGCCGAACGTCAAGATGTTCTTTGGTGATAAATACGGAGACAAGGTTCGCGTTGTCGAGATCGATCCCCAGTTTTCGGTTGAACTTTGTGGCGGAACTCATGTCAAGTCCACGGGAGACATCGGTTATTTCAAATTCCGTACTGAGGGCAGTGTTGCCAGTGGAGTTCGAAGAATCGAGGCAGTGACCCATGACCACGCTCTGGAACTATTGAAACTTCAAAACAAGAGTATCTTTGAACGTCTGGATCATGCTTTTGAACAAATCAACGAAGTGCACCGTTTAGAAAACGAGCTGCAGAAAGCGGGAGGCGGAAAAGCTTCATTAAATAAAAGCCCGCTCCTTGAATCGGAGAAAGTGTTTGAGATGCTCAAACAGTCGCCGGATTTTCCGCAATCCGTCAACTCAGGACTTCGCTCCCAGTTTGAGAAACAGGCATCAAGGTCACGGGCCGTTGAAGACGAAATTCTCAAACTTACCGATTTGAAGAAGGGAATCGAGAAAGAGCTCAGCAAATACCGGGTTCAATCTTTCGCAGGTTCGGTCGACCAGCTTGTGAAAGCCGGCATTCCCATCAATGGTTTCAAACTCGTTTCATCAAAAATAGCAGCTTCTTCGGCCGATGAACTGAAATCGCTAGGCGACACGCTCCGCTCCAAGCTCGGCAGCGGCGTTGGCTTGCTTGCCGCCGTGATTGATGACAAAGTTTCGTTAGTATGCGTAGTGACGGACGACCTCGTGGCAGGCAAAAAAGTCGAAGCCGGCAAGATCGTCGGGGCTGTTGCGAAACTTGTCGGTGGCGGTGGCGGCGGGAGGCCTCACATGGCAACGGCGGGGGGCAAAGACGTGGCAAAGCTGGATGAAGCGCTGGCGAAAACAAAATCCATTGTCGAATCATTTCTCCACCAATCATGAAAACACTCGAACGGTTACTGAACATCAAGAATACCCGGGGGGCGGGTTACCTGATCCTCCTCGACCCCGACAAAATCGACCGGGAATCCATGCCGGCTTTCGTGCGGGAATCCACAGAAGCGGGTGCAGACGGGTTTCTCGTCGGCGGGAGCCTCATGTCCACTGACGGCTTCGACCAGATCCTTCACACGATCAAATCGAACACGTCGCTGCCCGTCGTTATTTTTCCGGGGAGCCTGTTCCAGGTCTCATCAGCGGCGGACGCAATTTTGTTCCTCATTCTCATCAGCGGGCGTAACCCGGAATACCTGATCGGGCATCAGGTCATCGCATCGCCGATCATCAAGAAAATCGGCCTTGAAGCCATTTCGACCGGTTACATGCTCGTCGAGTCCGGCAAAACCACTTCGGCAGAGTTTATCAGTAACACCAAGCCCATCCCACGGGACAAAGCCGACATCGCCGTTGCTCACGCACTTGCGGCGGAGTTCATCGGGATGAAGCTGTTATACCTCGACACGGGGAGCGGCGCTGATTCATCAGTCCCGGACGAAATGATCCGGCGAATAGCTAAATCCTGTTCCCTGCCGATTGTTATCGGAGGCGGGATCAGAACCCCTGAGGAAGCGCGCAAAAAAGTCGAAGCGGGTGCTTCTTTTGTCGTCACGGGGACTGCGATCGAGGAGAATTCCCACCGCACGCTGATTCGTGAATTTGCCGCGGCCGTGCATGCACCGTCGAAAGTGAGAGTTTAACATGACAGCCCCAGGCAGGGAACAATTCATCCTCTCGTCGCTCCAGGAAAGCTCTGAAATGAAGCAGAGGATCGCCAAACAGTGCGTGGGGGATATTTCGAAGGCGATCGACGTCCTCCTCGCGGCCATGAAAAACCGAAAGAAAGTGCTTTTATGCGGCAACGGAGGCAGCGCAGCGGACGCTCAGCACCTTGCGACCGAGTTTGTCATCCGTTTGAACCCCGCCATCAAGCGGCCGGGCTTGCCTGCCATCGCGCTCACAACGGACACGTCGAACCTGACCGCCGGCGCCAACGATATCGGCTACGATAATGTGTTCGCCCGATCCGTGGAAGCCCTGGGAAATGAAGGCGACGTGCTTATCGGCATTACGACGAGCGGAAACTCCGAGAGCGTGAACCGGGCCTTCTCAAAGGCTCGTGAGAAGAAGATGTCCACCATAGGGTTCCTCGGAAAAGACGGTGGAAAGTCCAGGCCCCTCGTCGACGTCGCGATCATCGTGCCGGCCAACGATACGCAGCGCATCCAGGAAGGGCATATTACCATCGGCCACATCATTTTCCAGGAAGTTGAACAAGAGTTGTTCGGATAAACCAAGATTGAAGATTACAGATTGTAGATTTCCGCCAAAGGCGGATGCGCCTCCGGCGCAGAAGCTCATGAATTGAAAATTCGAATTTCCCGCGTCTAAATGCCTGCGCAGCATCGGAAAGATTTCCTGATTCCTCTTCTCATGGTCGCTTCCGATGTCGTTGCGATCGAAACCTCGTTTCTTGTTTCCCACTGGCTCAGGTTTTATTCTCCGCTCACCGACGTCTTCGAAGTCACCAAAGGATTCCCCTCTCTCACCGCCTACCTTCAGGGCTCACTGGTTGTGATCCCTGCGTGGCTGTTGCTGTTTCAGAGTCGAAAAATGTACCGCGCACGGCGAAATGTCGGTTTTGCGAGTGAGTTCTTTCCGGTCCTTCGGCTGGTGTTTTTCGGCATGTTGATGGTCATGGCGGGAGCTTTTTTCTATCGCACCTTCTCCTATTCCCGCCTCGTCTTTGGACTTCTGGGTGCTACCAGCGTCATGTTCATCTCGGCGGGCCGCTTCATGGTGCTTCAGTTTGAGCAGTGGTGGTACACAATGGGAAACGACTTAAAAAACGTTGTCATTGTCGGAACGAATGAAGCCGCGAAGAGGATCTATGACAAGATCGCACATAATGCATCGCTCGGGTACAAAATCATCGGCTACTTCTCTCCGAGCAAAAACGGCGCAATGATGCAAACTCAAGCCCTGCATCTTGGACCCCTTTCAAAAGTCCCGCAGTATGTCCGCGTGAACAATGTCGATATCATGCTTATCGCCCTGGATTACAAGGATCATCCCAAACTCTATGAACTCGTGCGGGATTGTGAAGGCTTGAACACCGAGATGATGATGGTGCCGGACATGGTGGAGCTCATGTCCACAAGCGTTGGCGTTCATGAACTGGAAGGCATTCCTTTTCTCAAAATCAAGAACGTTCCTTTCACAACATGGAATCTCATCGTCAAGAGAGCTTTTGACATTTGTCTTACAGGTTTGGTATTGATCCTTGTCAGCCCTTTGTTGCTGATCATAGCCACACTCGTGAAACTCGAGTCCTGGGGCCCTGTTTTCTTCAAACAGGAACGGGTCGGAATCGACGGCAAATCATTCCATGTATGGAAGTTCCGTTCGATGGAAGTCGATGCCGAGCAAAAGACCGGACCCACCTGGGCAAAAAAGAACGACCCCAGGGTAACGAGGCTGGGGAGGTTTTTGCGCCGTTGGAGTCTGGACGAATTGCCGCAGCTGTTCAACGTCCTCAAAGGTGATATGAGCATTGTGGGGCCAAGACCCGAACGGCCCGTGTT
>JANOGR010000059.1:0-3241 GCA_031406095.1 Ignavibacteriales bacterium | reverse complement strand
CGCTGCTGTTGTTCCAGGGAAAGCTGGAGCGCCGATTGACGAAGCCTATCCTTCAAATCGTCCCACAGGAGCACGCTACGCAATGCTTCCTCGACGACCGATTCAAACTCTTTCCGTTGTCTGCTGTTATGGATTTCCAACCCGAAAGTCATGTTGTCGAATACGGACAGCGGAAACGGGTTCGGCCGCTGAAACACCATTCCCACCTTTCGGCGAAGTGCGATGAGGTCCACGCCCGGCGCATAGATGTTCTCATCTTTCACCAGGACACGCCCCGCCACCCGGACGCCTTCAATAAGGTCGTTCATGCGATTAAAGACCCGCACCAACGTCGATTTGCCGCATCCCGAAGGTCCGATAAGAGCGGTAATCTTCTTATCCTGGACGCTGAGGTTAATGTCGATCAACGCCTGGAAGTCTCCATAGAACAAACTCAACCTGTGTGCTTCAATAATTGGTCTGTCCATGGTCATCCGAACTTCCCTGTAACGTAGTCGTCTGTCCGCTGGTCTCGCGGATTCGTGAAAATGGTTTTGGTGAGGTCCAGTTCGACAAGCTCGCCCATGAGAAAGAAGGCCGTCCTCATGCCGACCCTTGCGGCCTGTGCAACGTTGTTGGTCACGAGCACAATCGTGTACCGCTCACAAAGCAGGCGCATGGTTTCCTCGACACGGGCGGTGGAAATGGGGTCGAGCCCGGACGTGGGTTCATCAAACAGAATCACTTCCGGTTCCACGGCGAGAATCCGCGCAATGCACAGCCGTTGCTGCTGGCCGCCCGACAGGTTCATCGCGGGCTTGTGCAAACGGTCCTTCACTTCATCCCATAAAAACGCCTCCCGAAGGCTTTTTTCGGCAATCGTGACGAGCTGGGCTTTGTTCTTGATGCCGTGCATGCGAGGCCCGTAGACCACATTCTCAAACACGCTTAACGGCAAGGGGAACGGCAACGCGAAAACAATGCCTACCCGGGTGCGCAGTTCCTCGACATCAAGGGAGCCAATATCCTGGTTGCCTAAAAGGACAGTGCCTTCCTTTCTGAAATCAAAATTCAAATCATTGAGGCGGTTCAGCGTTTGCAGGAACGAGGTCTTTCCGGAATTCGCCGGCCCAATGATCGTGAAGATTTCGTTTTTATAAATGTCGAAGGAAATCTTGTTGATGACGCACAACTCGCCGAAATACAACGAGAGATCCCGAATAGAAAAAGCGGCGTCCATTGTTGTCACCATCGCTTCCGTTTTCTGAACCGGTAGCGGAGAATGATGGCAGCAAGGTTCAGGGACAATACCAGCATGAGCAAAACCATCGCTGTGCCAAAGCGAACGCTTTCTGTAATACCCGGTACCTGAGTCGAGATCACGTACAGATGATAGGGAAGCGCCATCGTCTGGTCAAAGACGGACTGAGGCAGGGTCGGTAGATAGAACGCGGCGACCGTGAAGAGAATGGGCGCTGTTTCCCCCGCCGCGCGTCCAAGGCCGAGGATTGTCCCGGTAAGAATTCCTGGAATAGCATGCGGAAGAACAGAGTGGCGGATGGTCTGCCACTTGCTCGCTCCCAGCGAAAAGCTGACGACGCGAAAGGAACGTGGAACGCTTTGGAGTGCTTCACGGGACGCTGTGATGACCACCGGAAGAATCATGATGCCTAATGTGAGGGAACCTGAAAGGATCGAGGCTCCGAAGCCGAGAAACACGACGAAAATCCCAAACCCAAACAGGCCGTACACCACGGACGGAACGCCCGCGAGGTTCACAATGGCGAGTTTGATCAGCCTGCTGATGCGGCTTTCTCTTGAATATTCCACGAGATAGATCGCAGAAAGCACTCCCAGCGGAACGGCAAACAGCACTGCTCCCAGAACAAGGTAGAGAGTTCCGAGGATGGCAGGGAAGATACCTCCGGCGGTCATACCGTTCCTTGGCATCTCGAAAAGAAATTCAAAACTGATGGCGCTCGCGCCTTTGGCCACAATGATGCCGAGAATAATGACCACGGGCAAGGCCACGAGGACGGTGCAGAAGAACAGAACGCTGACCGCTATCCTTTGCTCGGTTCGAACATTCACGGGTTACTTCTTTCGAGTGCGGTGGAAGTAAAAATCTGCGACGCCGTTAATGAGAAACGTGATCACAAAAAGGACGATGCCAATGGCGAAGAGAGCAGCGTAATGCTCTCCGCCCTGAACGGTCTCGCCCATTTCGGCGGCAATGGTTGCTGTGAGCGTTCTGACAGGTTCCAACATCGTGTGGGGCATGAGGGCTGCGTTTCCTGTGACCATCATGACGGCCATCGTTTCGCCGATCACCCGGCCGATGCCGAGCATAACAGCGGCAACCATACCGGGCCGGGCTGCATAGGCCACAACACGCCACGTCGTCTGCCATTTTGTCGCGCCCATTGCGATTGCCGCTTCACGGTATTGTCGCGGTACCGCGGTGATGGCATCCTCCGCGATAGATACGATGGTCGGCATAGCCATGAATGCGAGGGTAATCGAACCGGTAAGGGCGGTCAGGCCGGTGGGAAGGCCAAACATCTGTTTGATGAGCGGACCCAGCGTTACCATGCCGATGAAGCCGATAATGACAGAAGGGATGTCGGCCAACAGCTCGATTCCCGCCTTCAGGATATCCTTGGTACGTGGCGGAGCGATCTCGGCAATGTAGAGTGCGCTTGCAATCCCAATGGGAACTGCAAGCACAGCCGCGCCAAGCGTCACCAGGATCGAGCCGAGGATAAGAGGGAGAATTCCGAACTGCGCCGGGTCAGAAATGGGATACCAGTTTTTCCCAAAAAGAAAGCTCACCGGAGACACGGTGGCGAAAATGGAAAGTCCTTCCTTCAGCAGAAAAGCGAAAATGAGGACGACAATGAAAATAGAAGCTATGCCGCTCAGGAAAATCGTCCTCTCGATGACGAACTCCCGAGCTTTTCTCAGTGTCATAGTCTCAGCTGCCCTGGTTGGGAAACGGAAGTTGGCGTTGACGGTCAATGCCCGGTCACGGGAACAAAATCGAGTCTTTTGACCTGTTGCTGACCCTCCGGTGAAAGCACGAAGTCCACAAAAGTTTTCACAGTCCCCGCCGGTTCGCCTTTCGTGTAGATCAGCAGTGGACGGGAAATTGGGTAGGAATTGTCCACGACATTGTCCGGAGAGGGTGAGACATATGGAGAACCCTTTGCTTTTGCGATTTTGATCGGTTTTTATTTTGCCGTGATCAAGCACATGCCGTAAT
>JANOGR010000002.1:0-9815 GCA_031406095.1 Ignavibacteriales bacterium | reverse complement strand
GTAAACCGCCACCAATTCTATCATCCTCCCTTTTTCGCTCGTCAGGATGGTCTGGCGGGATGCTCCCATCGCCAGGCTTAACATCTCGTTTGTGGAGATCCGGTGGAGAAGATCGAGAGATTCTTCACCTACCATGCGGACCAACGCGCGGTTTGAGACATCAAAATACAGCTGTTGCGATTCCCGGGGCGTTTCGTTTCGAATGTCTGACAGTTCTTTCTCCAACGGGCTCATTTCTTGACCAGCGTCAGCAATGTGATCTCGGCTGGAGCGTTGAAACGGATGGGAGCCAGCGTGAGGCCGAGGCCATTCGTGACGCTCACTTGCAGGTTGTCGTTGTGATACAATCCGCTCACATAACGGCTCTCGAACGAGGCTGGAGCAACCAGGAACAAACCCGGAATGCCAAAGGCCAATCCCCCGCCGTGCGTGTGGCCGGCGACGTAGAGATTGTATCCTCTCTGGCTGGCAACTCTTACTAGCGGCTCTGCAGGTTGATGACACAACAGGATTCTATAAACTGCAGAATTGCCATTCATCGCTTTGGCCAAAGATGCTTCATCAGGCCGCTGACGATAGGTGTAGGTGATTCCCGTGATCTCGATCGGCCCTTTTTCTGTTTGCAGGACGATGCTTGAATCCTCGATCACCTGAATCCCATTGCTCGTCAGAGAATAGACGACTTTGGTCCTGTTCGAGAAAATGTCGTGGTCGCCAACAGCTGCGAAAATACCATACTTCGACCTCAATTCGCCTAGAATGGCGGCAGTCGATTCTATATACTTCTCGCCGGAAGTAACAATGTCTCCTCCGAACAGGATCAGGTCGGGATGGAGGTCGTTCACTCGTTTCACATAGTCTCTGAGGTCTTCTTCTGTTGTGCGGCCGTCTCCCTGCACGTCGGAAATCTGGGCAATGCGAAGCCCATCGAGTCCGGCGAACTGTGAAGGCAGCGCCAAGGATTTTTCTGAAAGCCGCACCGTCCATGTATTGAATGCTATGGTGATAACCGAATAGGCGAGAATGAAGCCAAACACCGTCAAGACCGTTTTCGATTCCACCTCTCTCCACCGGTCCCGCGCGGCTTTATAGAACTTCCTGAAAACGAGCTTTGAAAGGTCGGTGAGAGAAAAAAGAAGCGCTGCCTGGATGTTGACGACGAGGGTTACCCAAAACGGATAAACGATGAAAAAATCAACCCACCGATTTTCGCCCGTGAAAGCTAACGTGACTCCCCTGCCGCCTATGAAGAACGAAAGGGCAAAGAGGATCGGCAGCAAGTGCAGATAACCATAGGAGGCGATGATAATCCACTTTGTTCTCTTTTGGTCCCACGAAAACCTCAGCGTCAACGCTTTCAAGAGTTTCCGTCCGACGTAATAACTGATGAGTACAAGCGGAGCAAGTAACGTTACCGTAACGCTCAGAATCCATGGCATATCTTAGTTACTCGCTCGTGGTTCTCTCTTGTATAAGAACGCCAATTCCACAAGGCGGCTTTCTTTTTCGCCGGTATTGACTGCAAATTTTCCACCGCTCCAGAGCGTAGCCCCTCCGAATTCGCCCTTCTTGTTCAGGGCATAGAAATTCAAGCCGAATTTCGGCCTGCCCTTCTCGTCGAGGAGCCGCTTTTCTTTGGTTTGCCTTGCAACTCGTTCGCACGCCATGATGCAGGCCTGTTCGGGAGATTTACCCTGTCGCATGTATTCCACGATCATAACGCTGCTGCACGCCAGAAGGTTCGATTCTCCTCTCCCTGTCGAGCCTGCCGCTCCCACCTCGTTATCCACATAAAGGCCCGCGCCTAAGATTGGCGAGTCGCCAACGCGTCCCGGGATTTTGAAAGCAAGTCCGCTCGTTGTGGTGCAGCCGGAGATATTGCCCCGCAGGTCGATCGCATCGCAATTAATCGTTCCGTGGTTTCGTAGGAACGATTTCAAACCCTCGCCGATGTCTTTCGATTCGATATCGTGCGGCGGTAGCCAGTCGTCATTCGTGCTCATGGTCTCCTTCCATTTCAGCCATATCTGCCTTGAATCGTCGGTGAGCAGATTCTCCTCCTGAAAACCATGTGCTTTCGCGAATCGAAGGGCGCCTTCACCGACGATGAGCACATGGTCGCTCCGTTCCATAACGAGTTTGGCTACCTTCGAAGGATTTTTGATGTTGCGAATTGAAGCAACCGCTCCACCTCTCCCGGAAGGACCGTGCATGACGGATGCGTCGAGTTCCACGACGCCTTCTTCGTTGGGCAAACCGCCATAGCCGACGCTGTTGTCTTTCGGGTCGTCTTCAACAATGTTCACGCCCGCAACGATTGCGTCGAGTGCGTCCGAACCCTGCTGGATCATTTCCATGGCCTTTGCCGTGGCCTGGAGACCGTTTGCGCTCGAAATAACGAGGGGTTTGACGGCAGAGGGTGTAGTCCCGGATTGTTGAAATGCTCCCGCCCTTTCACCGATGACAGCCGTCATTCCCGCAGCCGCTGTCGTGCGAATGAAGTCCCGCCTGTTCATTGAATTATCCATGTGAGTTCTCCGAATGGTGGATTAGGGGTTGGATTTCATTTTTTCGTGTATTCCGCCGAACACTTTCACAGACGGCAAATACTTTTTTGCAATCTTTGCGACAACAGTATAGTTCGGGTCGACAACCTGAACGACATCAACTTCCCCCACCTGTGAGCAAAGTTGGTACGCATCCAACTGCTCCATCGAAAACTCGTCGACGAGCCATCCTATCATCTCCTTGTAAGCGATTCGAAGCGCATCCTCGAGCGGCCTGTACGACCCCGTGGTCATGATGTATTCATCGTTCTCAATTCTCGGCCAGCTGATCAGCTTTTTCTTTATCACATCCACCCGTATTTTGACGTTGAGAGCCGATTCTACGGCCGTACCGATGATCTCTCCTTCCCCTTGCGCCAGGTGTCCGTCGCCGATCTGAAGAAGCGCTCCCTCGACATTGACGGGGAGATAGACAGTCGCCCCCTTCCTGATCATGTAGGCGTCCATGTTGCCGCCGTAGGCCTCTGGAGTGACCGTCCAGCGTGCTTCGCCTCTTTGAGGAGCGACGGCGATGCAGCCAAGGAATGGGTTCATGGGAATCTCAAATGTCCTCGTACCGAGTTTCGTGCTTACCGTCCCTTTCTTCTTGTCGACCGAATACCACCATACTTTTTCCTGGAGGGGTTGATTGAGCATCGCAGTATAGTCTGTTCCCGTGAGCAGGCCAAAACCCGGGTAATTACTACTGATCCCATACTCCCGCGATGGTTCCAGATCCAGGATGTGAACAGCAAGAATATCTCCCGGTTGTGCACCCTCAACGTAGAATGGGCCGGTTTGCGGGTTGTCGTGGCCGATGGGTGCAACTTGCGACGGAATATCGGACGGTTTTTTCACCGCACCGTCGTAACAATCTTCCGTCCACGTTTCAAGAACAGTGCCCGGCTTAAGCCTCAGGACGGGAGGATGACCTCCAAACGTGAACTTCAATTCGTCGTGCTTAGGAATGTATTTGACAGACTGGCTGAACGAGACTGCTGCGATCATGCAGCTTGCTGTGAGAACCTTAAGATACATAGTTCAACCTTTTGATGAATATTTCGTGAGAAGGAAGGTCTTGAGATCCTCGAAGGAATCAAAGAACTTTGTCACGCATCCCAGAACCCATCCTGGAATGTCCTGCCGTTTCATTTCTGTCACAAGATACACAGGTTTTCGGAAAAACTTCGCGATGGTTACTTCGCCCTTCGTCCCCGCTCCTTTTTGGGCGCTTTCGTCCCACAAACAGACGACATAATCGGACTTATGAGCGATTTCTTTTGTGTCCAGGTCGACAACTCCACTCAGCAGTTTGCCAAATTTCTCGACATTGTCAAACTTCAAAGCACGGATATTTCCGTTCTGTAATTTCCTTGCTAAATAACGTTCGCTTTCGCTGTTTGGGTTGAAAACGGAGTGTCCGAGGTTTTCCTCTATCCAGATCTCAAGGGCGCTTCGCCAGTCTGCCCCCTCTTTTTCTGCATATTCCATCCCGCCTGAGAGATAGGCTCTACGCTTCGTTTGCCTCACACGCCTTCCTCAGGAATGTCGCCGTGTGCATGATGCTTACCGGAAGTCCGTGTTTATCGAGGCCATGTTGGATTTGCACCATGCAACCCGGATTTCCAGTTACGAGTATGTCCGGTGAAACAGACTCCACGTGGTGCACCTTGCGGTCGAGAAGTTTCATTGCATCGTCATGCCGGACGATGTTATAGATCCCGGCACTCCCGCAGCACCAACTCGATTCCGGCAATTCAACGAACTCGATGCCCGGAATTGATTGCAGCAAAGCTCGCGGCTCGTGGCTGATTCGCTGCGTATGGACGAGATGGCATGCGTCATGATATGTCACGCGTTTGCCCGCAAGAGATTTGAGAAAACGATTTTGATTCTTCGGAACCTGAAGACCGATTGAAGCAAGAAACTCTGTTATATCGACGGTTTTTTGAGACACTCGGGCAGCAAGCATGGCCAACTCGGAGTCGTCTTCGAAAAGATGAGCGTATTCCTTCATGAAAGCGCCGCAGCCTGCGGAATTCATGACAATGAACTCAATCGAAGGGTCGCCGAATGCCTCAATCGTGCGTCGCGCCATACGCCGGGCAGCCATCCTGTCTCCATAGTGGGCTTGAAGCGACCCGCAGCAGGCTTGCTCCTTCGGCACCTTGACTTCGCAGCCATGCATCAACAACAGCTGGATCGTGTCCATATTGACGTCCGAGAAAGCGACGTCCATGATGCAACCTGTCAAGAATGCTACGCGGTAACGTGGCTTCTCCAATGGAGAAATGGTTTCAGCAAGCACGTCGGATGAAAATCTTTCGGATATTTTCGGCGAGAGGAACTGAATCTCATGCAGTTTCCTCGAAACGAGTTTGAGTATCCCGCTCTTCTGAAAAAACCACTGTAAGCCCGATTGCTCGTAGAGCCGCAAGAACATTGCAAGAATCTTGAGCCGTTTCTGGCGGCTGAAAAACCAGTCGAGCAAAATACGCTGGGTCAGTCGCGAAAGAAAAGGTTCGTATTTTCCGGTAAAGATTTGGGCTCTCGCCGCCTCGACAAGCGAACCGTACTTGATTCCTGCCGGACAGACGGTCTCGCATGCCTGGCAATCGAGACAAAATTCCATTTCATCGATGAAGCCGTCTGTTATGGCGAGGTCGCCCTCCGTCACAGCCTTCATAAGGCGAATTCTGCCGCGCGGAGACGATTTCTCGAGACCTGTCAAAGCAAATGTGGGGCAATGCGGCAAGCAAAGGCCGCAATGCATGCAATTCGTGATGATGTCGTAACTCGGAACATCCTGGCCGTGAAATCCCGAAGCAACCTGTGGAGGTGCCAGAGTCGAGAATTGGCCGGTCATTCAGATTTTTTTTTGAAAGGCAGGAGAAGTATGGCGCCAGCGGCAAAACCCCCGATGTGTGCCCACCACGCAACTCCCCCCATGCCGGCTGTTTCAAAGCCCAGGGATATCAACCCGTTAAAGAATTGCAGAATGAACCACATGCCAAGCACAACGATGGCCGGTAGCTCGGCCACCTGGAGGAAAACGAAAATCGGAATGAGCGTGACAACCTTCGCTTTTGGAAACATGAACAAATATGCAGCAAGTACGCCAGAGATTGCGCCGCTCGCTCCCACCGTCGGCATTGTTGAAGCAGGGTCGACCACGATGTGCACAGCAGTTGCTGTGAGTCCGCACAACAGGTAGAAAATGAAGTACCTTCCATGCCCCATTTTTTCTTCGACGTTATCTCCGAAAATCCAAAGATAGAGCATGTTGCCGCCAAGGTGAAGCCAGCCTCCATGCAGAAACATAGACGTGAAAAGCGACGCAAGAGCGTCAACCTGGAAATTCGAAAGAGAAGCGACGACATGCCGGGGAATAACCGCGTACTCGGAAAACAGCAGCTCGAGATGCTGGCCGAGTGAAACCTCGTACAAAAAAGCAGCCACGTTGACCACGATAATCGCTACGTTGACGAGCGGAACTGTCCGGGTTGGGTTAATGTCTCTGAGCGGTATCATCGGCGGTCGATTTTCATGTAGCTCTCTAGTTATTTCCTCAATGAATTTTGACCCAGCCTGCTGAAATTAATCGATTCGGCTAGGATGCGTGCTGCCTCCTGCGGTGCGTGAAAGCCTGACGAGTTCTCCGCCTCGACAAAGTCTAAGTAGAACTGGGCCTTTCGCTGGAATGTCCGGGCCGAAGCCAGCTGTGAATCAACCCTCCCTGCCACTTTTGCAGCTTTAACATCCTTGATCAAATCCATGAGGGCATCCATGGCCAGGTTGCGAAGTTGAAACGTGCGTTCCTGAATGGTTTCGACCCGCGACTTCAGTTCTTCCTCAGGCCACTTGTGGCAGGGCTGACACGCCCTATTGATGTTCAAAAGTGGACTCCGTACATGGTGGTCGCTGATTTTCAATGCTCCCACTCGTTTGTAGGGCATGTGGCAATCAGCGCAGGCAACTCCGGACCGGGAATGGATTCCCTGATTCCACATCTCGAATTCAGGATGTTGCGCTTTCAGGACCTCCGCCCCGCTTTCCGCGTGCGTCCAATCCTTAAACTTTGCTTCGTCATAGTAGCTGATGATATTCTCTACCTTTAACCCTTTTGACCACGGATAGGTAAGTCGTTTCTCCTGTCCTTTGAAGTAATACTCGACGTGGCATTGACCGCACACGTATGCCCGCATTTCCTGCCGTGTGGCCATTGTATTCACATCAAAATCTTTAACGCCCTGGAGTGCTTTATATGCCTTGATTCCCTCGATGAAGGCCGGTCTTGTTATTCGTAACTGCATGGTATTCGGATCATGACAGTCAATGCAAGCAATGGAATGATTGACGAGTTTTCTTGCTTCGACGTACGGCATCTGATTCATTTTTTCAAACCCTTTGATCAGATCGCCGTTACCAAGCTTCTTGTACGCGACATACACCGACGCGTGGCATTGCATGCAAGCGCCTGGTTGCTTCACGACGGCCTGGCGTTCGGTGAAAGTCTGGTCGTCGAGCATGAAGGCATGACCCCGCTCTTCACGAAAATCTTTCGAAAAGGCGTATCCAGCCCAGAGGGTCTTCAGACGAGTGTCTTCCTCAAGCCGGGACTGAGCCACCACAGATCGGGGGTCCGCCTGGGTTGGGGTCCGGGGAATTGCTTCGCTCCCACCGAATCGAGTCCTTTGCTGGTCCACCGTTTTCAGATAATCATCGTACTGAAACGGGAAATTTTTGCCCCACGTCGAAGCATCCTCCGTTGTGTCCGTCAGCTCGACAACGCGATAAAAAGGGTTCTTCGCCTCCTGTTTTCGCTCGATGATATTAACGAGCAATGCGACAACACCAACGGCCACAACGGCAGTAATGATGCCAACGGAAATGAAGAATCTCAATGGCCGTACACTTTTGCCTTGCAACATTATACCTTTCTCCTAGTTCACCATGTAATGCCCGACCGAACGATGGCAGGGAAGACACGTTTGAGGCTGGTTCGCCGTGTGTGGACCATCCAAAGCTTCAACAACCTCCTGGTGACACTTTCTACAGGCCGCCAGGACAATTTCCAGGTTATGTTTCTTTATCTGGATTGGCTCGTGAAAATCCCCCGTCGTAAATGCGTATGAATGCCAGAATCCGTTTGATGCCTTCGTCGCGTATTTTGGCAGGAATCCTTCCGGCGTGTGACAATCATTGCATGTAGCAACCAAACGGTGACTTGATTTAATCCATCCGTCAAATTGCTCGTTCATAACATGGCAATTGGCGCACGCTGCCGGGTCGTTCGTCAGATAAGAATAGCCTTTGGCATACACAAAGGTGTAACCGCCCGCACCGATGAAGATTCCAACAAGTAAACCCAAAACCAAAACTGCCAGCGTTCGCGAGTTCATGAAGACGCGAACGACCTCATTTCACGAGATTGTTCTTGAAAAACTCAATTGCCTGCTTGTGCGCATCGTCGGCAAATTCTTTATTGAATTTCGGATTGCTCGGATTCGCAAACGCATGGTCGGCATCATAGGACTTCACTGTGAGGGATTTCTTTGCCTCCGACGTGGCTTTTTGAAACTCATCGACGACGCTCTTATTGATCCACTGGTCCTGGCTCGCAAACACGAAAAGAACCGGTGCGTTGAGGCTCTTGATCCGTTCCACATCTTTCTCGGGCATGCCGTAATACATCACGCAAGCAACTCCCTGTTTTGCCGCAGCGAGCGTAGTCTGCATCGACCAACCGCCACCAAGGCACCAACCAATTGTTCCGATGCGTGCTTTGGAACCGACATATTTTATCGCCCCGTCGATGATGGACCGTGCGCGTTCTTCCTTGAGCTCTCCCATGTATTTCTGAGCGTCTGCCTGCGTCGCGGCGACTTTGTTATCGTACAAATCGAGCGCGATAACGGTGACATTCGAAAGCTCCTTTTGGAGATTCTCTGCCTCGCGCTGGATGTAATCGTTGAGTCCCCACCATTCATGAAAAAGGAATATAACGTTGTTTGTCGCTTTGGATGCTTTGATCTCGAAGCCTCTTCCCTCTCCCCCGTCAGAAGTCTTAAACGTGACCCACTTTCCATTTTTCGATTGGTAATGGAAAGGAAGTGGATCGAGATGAGTTGCCACAAACGCCGGGTCATTGACGAGCATGGCGAAATCCTTTGTCGATGTCGAAATGGCACAGCAGGATTTGCTCGCCTGACCAAATGCGACGAGCGGCAAGAATAACAGAATCACCAGATACTGAAGCCTGTTCATGCGACCTCCGAATTGTTTGGAATGAATGGTTGTGAAGAATGTTTTTGGCTTGGTCTTATTCTGATTCATCACGTATAAGCCCCCATTTCGATAAACTTCTTGATCTGATTTTGATCACGAGGCATCGGGCCCTCACAGCGCGGTTTCATACTGAAAATCTTACCCGGGTTCAGGACATTGTTCGGGTCCAGAGTGTGCTTGATTCTTCTCATCATTTCAAGGGCAGCAGGTTCCGTGATCTTCTCAAGAAACTTCTTTTTGGAAAGGCCTGTCCCGTGTTCACCCGTGATAGTCCCGCCGAGCTTCACTGCCGACATGAAAATCTCTTCAAAAGCCTTCTCCGCGCGATGGATCTCGTCCTTGTCCCTCTCATCCGTTAAACACGTTGGATGGAGGTTTCCGTCTCCCGCATGCCCGAAATTCCCGAAGGTGAGGTTGTAATTCGATGCAATAGATCGAATTTTTTCGAGCATGGGAGCAAGTTCGCTCCTGGGGACCGTTGCATCTTCCAGAATGGTTGTGGGCCGGATGCGGGCAAGCGCTGAAAAAGCGACTTTACGCGCACTTCGCAGTTTTGCGGCTTCTGCGGCGTTGGCGGCTATTCTGACTTCCGTCGCCTTGTGACGCTGGCAAATCGTTTTTATGGTGGCAACATCTTCCTCGACAACGCTTTGCCGTCCATCGACTTCAATGAGCAAGAGCGCGTCAATGTTCCTCGGAAGCCCGAGGTGTGCAAAATCTTCGACGCATTGGATTGTCGTTCGGTCAAGAAACTCGAGTGCCGCCGGTGTGATTCTCGAAGCGATGATATCTGAGACTGTTTCGGCAGAGGCAGTGAGTGTCTCGTAGAAAGCCAGAATTGTCTTTGAGTATTCGGGTTTTGGAATCAACCGAAGGAGAATTCTCGTGAACACGGCCAGCGTTCCTTCGGAGCCTACGAGAAAATCCTTCAGGTTATACCCGGCCACATCCTTGACCGATTTTCCGCCAACCAGAATCACG
>JANOGR010000001.1:0-1563 GCA_031406095.1 Ignavibacteriales bacterium | reverse complement strand
CGTTGAAGCCCTGCACCGCAATCGATCGCCCGGACGTGAGCAGCACACAACCGCGATGTTGCAGCAGCGCATTCAGCGGTTTTTTCGTTCCACGGGCACCCTTTTTCACATCGTCAGGCGCTCCGAGAGTCCTCATGACGTCATTCTTGCTTGAACCTTTTTTCACATCATCGAGGTCTTTGAGAGTTTTCAGTTTTCCCGCGTTGTCGGCTTCAAACTTGCTTTTGTGCTCGTACGCCCACTGCAAGTAGATCTTGCCCGCTCTCCTCAAAGACTCCACATCCTTTCCCTTCTCCCAGGCTTCCTTGAAAGCCTTTATCGCATTGGGAAAGTCCCCCTTGTTATTATAAGCGTAACCCAGATAGCGATACGTGAGGGCGGTATCCGGCCAGGCCAGGGTTGCCTTTTGAAATTCTTCGAGCGATTTATCAAACAACATTGTTGAATCAGAGCTGGCTCTTTCGAGATAACTCACGCCGTTGTTGAGATGGACGCCCCACTTGTTGTACCGGATACTCCGGATTTCGACGGAGTGCTTATCAGAGAGTTTGAGAGCCTGCTGGAAGGCAAAATTCATGCCCGTGTAATCCATCTTGTCGGCTTTCAACCCGCCGAGAAGATACCATGCCTCTTCGTTCCCCGGGTTTTTCTGTACTTCACCTTCAAGGTTTTTGATCGCTGCGTCGTAGTTCTTCTGTTGAATATAGAGCTTCGCGCTCGTCATTTCCGTCGAACCGCATTGATAACCCTGGAAGATCATCGACGAAAGAACTATGAGGATAATCCAAAAAAGAAAATTCGCTTTCATTGTTGTCGGTCCTTCGTGGTCGTGGTGAGGATTTCCCAAATGAAATTCAAAAAAAATATACCGAATGGTTGACCGATAATCAAGCGACTGTCTTTTGGGTGGTGTCTTCATTTGGTGCGGTCAGGACTTTCGTCCTGACCGAAACGCTGCATGTGTCAGGAGGAAACCCGCCCGACTGAACGACGAGTCGTTCGGGCGGGCTCCTGACACCGCTTACGAGCCAACAAATTGAGACACTACTGTCTTTTGACTTTCGGGGCTTTTTTGGATAGATTCACGACCGAAAACATTCCCATGAGCAACTGCATCTTCTGTGACATCATTGCGAGACGTTTGCCGGCGGAGATCTTGTACGAAGACGATTCTGCGATCAGCATTCTCGATATCAACCCGATTCATTACGGACATGCCCTTGTAATTCCGAAAGTACATTGTAAAGACTTCCTCGAACTTCCGCAGAATCACCTCCCCGGCCTTTTTCATTCCGCTCAGATCGTGGCACAGTCTCTTGTCACGGGGTTCAAACTCGAGGGGTTTAATATTTTTTCAAACAACGGCAAGATTGCCGGGCAGTCCGTTTTTCACTTCCACTTGCACATTACGCCGCGATACGAGGACGACAACATCAAATTTGTCCTTGAACTCAAGAGATACGAAAGCGGCGAAATGGAACGATGTGCTGATGTCATCAGACGGCACCTCCTGCAAAGAACCTAAGGAGCACGAAGAAATGCCTACCTATGCAAAGCTGAAAA
>JANOGR010000392.1:0-1805 GCA_031406095.1 Ignavibacteriales bacterium | reverse complement strand
CGGCCTTAAGGCCGTCCTCCTGAGAGAAGCTTGGGGCCAAAGTAGCTCGTAGGTCGGCATTCATGCCGACCTACCCGATCATGACAACTTGAACCACTCGTTTACAGTGGTTTCAACCATTCCGTTGTCATTCTTGTTTCTGAATTCATTCAGGTGCGCGTCATACGTGTAGTCGCGTTCCCAGTTCTTCGCATTCATCTGAATTTGTTTCAAGCTGTCGAGAATGTAATCCACTTCATCATCCGTGGTTGTCGGATGGATCGACATCCTTACCCACCCAGGTTTCGCCGATAAATCTCCCTCGTCGATTTTATCCGTAATCCTCTTTGAGGAGAATTTGTCGACGTGCAGCAGATAGTGCCCGTATGTGCCGGCACAGGAGCACCCCCCTCGCATCTGGATTCCAAACCGATCGTTCAACAGTTTGACGACCAGATTGTAGTGAATGCTGTCGAAGTAGAACGAAATGATGCCTAAGCGGTGGTTGAGATTGTCTGCCAGGACATGCACTCCCGGAATCTCCCGTAATTCTTTAAAGATTCTCGCGACGATTTCCACTTCACGTGCGCGCATCTTTTCCGTTCCCATTTCTTCTTTCAACTCGACCGCCAGCGCCGCCTTGATCGCTTGAAGAAAACCGGGCGTACCGCCGTCCTCACGAATTTCGATATTCGGATGAAACTTGTACTTGCCCCACGGATTTGTCCACAAAACAGTACCGCCGCCCGGCTGTTCGGGCGACTTCAGCTGATAAAGGTTTGAATCGAAAATGAGAACGCCGGATGTCCCAGGCCCGCCGAGAAACTTATGCGGTGAAAACGTGATTGCATCGAGCTTCTGCAACGGGTCCGCGGGATGCATGTTGATGTCGACATATGGTGCTGAGGCAGCAAAATCGACAAAGCACACGCCGCCGTGCTCGTGCATGATCTTCGCCATCTCATGATACGGCGTCTCAACACCCGTGACGTTTGAACACGCCGTAAAGGATCCAATCTTGAACTTTCGATTCTTGTTCTTTTCAAGGAGCTCCCGCAGATCCTCCAGATCGACCGTGCCGTCGGCTTTTGACTTGACCACGTGAACGTCAGCAACGGTCTCGCACCACGTTGTATGGTTCGAGTGATGCTCCATGTGCGTGACGAACACAACCGGCTTCTGCTCTTCCGGCAGCGAGAGATAGTCCCGCATCTGCTCGGGAATCTTCAAGCCGAGGATTCGCTGAAGCTTGTTCATCGCGGCGGTCATCCCGTATCCCACATTCAAAAGAGCATCGTTGGGGCCTGCGTTCACGTGTTTCTTGATGATATCATGAGCTTTGTGATATGCCTGAGTCATCGAAGTTCCCGTAACGTTCGCTTCCGAATGCGTGTTCCCCACAAAAGGTCCGATAGCCTCGCTCATCTTTCGCTCGATCGGCCCGTAGAGCCTCCCGCTCGCCGTCCAGTCTGCGTAGACGATCTCCTTTTCTCCATACGGCCCACGGAATTTCTTGCCGTATCCGATAATATTTTCCCGGAACTTCGAGAAATGCTTTTCGAGTGAACTCATGATGAAATGCAAATTAGAGAAACCTGCCACGAAAGGCAAGGCTCGCCGGACGTGCATTGTGGAGCGATGATGCGGAGACGGTGAAAAACGGACGAGGGAAGCCCTCGCCCGGCGGGTTTACTTGCGGTCATTGTGACCAACAGGTTTGCATTCAAGGCGTTTGCAACCACAGAGAAAAAGGTTGAGCAAAAACTAACCTAAATGGGGGCCAACCTCAAATTGGAACAGTTGAAAGTGCGCGTATTTCTTCTAAA
>JANOGR010000390.1:0-4264 GCA_031406095.1 Ignavibacteriales bacterium | reverse complement strand
AGGCCTTATGAAGCCCTTCGTTGTTGCATCCTTGATCGCTGCCGTCTGCTTCTTCGCAGTTCCTGCTGCGATGTCTCACGGTATAGCTCTGTCGCCGGGGGGGATCGTGCTCGACGGCAAGCTCAATTGCCCTTATATTTCACACAGAGGAGGGCGAGTTTTCCTTCAGCTTTCCATAACAACGCCGAATCTCGGAACGACGAAACGACGGCCGATGAATCTTTCTGTCGTGCTGGACCGAAGCGGCTCGATGGGAGATGAATCGAAGATGGAACATGCGAAAAAAGCGCTGTTTTCGTTGATCGACCAGCTCCAGAGCGAAGATATCCTGTCTCTTGTCATCTATGATGACGTTATCAAAGTGCTGAAAAGCGCCGGGCGGGTGGGCAACAAGAAAGAGCTCAAACGCCTTATCCAGGGTGTGTACCCCCGGGGGTCGACGAATCTCGGCGGTGGAATGGTCGAGGGATTCCGTCAGGCAGAACGATTTGCGAACCGTGAATACTCGAACCGTGTGATCCTGCTTTCTGACGGACTGGCCAACGCGGGAATCACTGATTCTCGTGAACTCGGCCGCATTGCGCGTCGTTACCGGTCAAAACAGATTACACTCACCAGTATGGGTGTGGGACTCGACTACAACGAGAACTTGATGATGAGTCTCGCAGAATACGGTGGCGGCAATTATTACTTCATCGAAAGCTCGCACTCTCTCGCCTCAATCATGAAGAAAGAATTCAACTTGATGTCAAGAATCGTGGCTCGGAATGCCGCCCTCGAATTAACGCTTGGAAAAGGGGTTGTGCTGAAAGATGTGATCGGCTGCGAATCTGGCAGCGGGCGGGATCGATACACAATTCCCGTAGGTGACTTATATTCCAACGACCGAAGGGAATTCACGGTTGAGCTGGAGATACCGGAAGGTTCACAGTCAAGTTTTGTCGCCAGCGGGACTCTCCGATATGATTCAGATGAGGCATTCCTGCAGAATACGCCCTCTTTTTCGACGACGATTCACTACACGACCGAATCGGCCGTCATCGAGAAGAACCGTAACCTGGAAACTCAGGCAAAAGCGGATATTGCGGTTTCAACGCGAAAAGTAGAGCGTGCCATGGAAGCGCTGGATGAAGGCAAACCAGAGGAAGCTGCGAAAGAAATCGACGATGCTCGTCAGATGATCCTTTCTTCCCCCGCAGCGGCGAGCAGCGCGGGAGCCGGAATTCTCGGCGACCACGCCTCAAAACTCGAATCCTTCCGGAAGACTCTGAAAGATAGCGACGCGCAGAAGGCCAAGAAATCTATTCAGTACGAAAACTACAAGGTTCAAAAGCAAATTGAATAAAGAGGATACGCCGAGAGGGCAACCCCACCTTGCCCTCTTTTTCCCTGTTCGATCACTTCAAACAGACAAAAAGATTTCAACGCCCCAGTAAGGCGTCTCATTGTTGTAAAACCGCTGGAAAAACTAATCGGTGATTGTAATAACGAGGTCGTTTGCGCCGCGAAGACTGGCGACTGAACGCTGACGCGGGGATGTTCTTGAGGCCGGGGGAATCTCAGAAAAACCTGTTGTCGAACCGTTGAACCGATACGTGATTTTTTTCAGCTGCGAAACTGGAATCTGCAATTCCGATGCTTCTTTCAAACCTGCCGAAGGTGACGAAGTCATGGAAGCAGCCAACACACCGGCCACGAGACGCGCTGAGGAACTCTTTACGCCAAACGAAACAACATGAGACGCCGAACTTCTGTTCTGAGCACTCAAGGAAGAGGCAACAACCAGAATGAGAAACCCTATGGACGCGGCTTGCTTCTTCATGCTAGTCTGTTAAGGTGAGTGTCACAGTCCTCGATTGGGATGGGATCTCCCCCAGGTCAGCATTCCCTGCAAACACATACTGAATCGTTTGGTTCTGGTCGGTTCCTCTGGAGAATCCGGTAACAACGTCCACTGGAGTTGTTGCCTTTGTCAGATCGACCAATCCAGCGCTACTGGCTTTCGAGCTCGCGAGATTGATTAAAAGCTTCGTTCCGTCGGGCATCTTTGTGTCGATCGAAGCCACAATCTTCATGTTGTCGAGGTTCGTCGTGACGTTGTACTTCGTATTCTGATCCTCGACGGATGTGAGTCCTTGCCCCGAGACTGCGTCAAAAATGATCATGGGGTTGGGGTTGCCGGTCACAGATATCTTTGTGATAGGCTTTACCTCAATCGTTACTACCTGGGTGGCAGTACTGCCGTTTTGAGCTAATGCGCTGCTCCCCAAAACAGCTATCAGCAGAAGAGTTTTCAAGGTGGGTCGAGAGCCAAGTAAGCGAAAGAAATAGGGAATGTCAAGAGTGCTCAGCGGTTTCATTGCATCTTAATGTTTCAAGTACGATGCCATGAGTTGACTTATGCTCAGCGTGGCGCACAGCTCTAACTCGCTTGTTTTAGGTAACTTAGGGAGGCCGATCTACCAGCGTTCGGCTGGATCTATCGATTTACCAGTAGATTCTACAAAGATCAATTGTGAGTCTGTCGGTGGGTTTCGCAGGCGGATTGCGCTGCTTTTCTGGAGGGGTATGGGCCAACCTGCACTCGGTGTCGGATTCCGATATTCGGCAGGTTTACGGTTTGAACAAACGACTCGTAGCCTGGAAAGCTCGCTTTCCCATGAGCCGCCATTACGTTTGCCTTCGCACGAGTAGTCCATGAGGAAAGTTGAATAACATATCCCTTTCTCGCATTGTTGTACGCAACGATGCATTGCTCTTCTTCTGCAAGAGGCGAGGAGAGTAGGATCTTCTTTGTCGTGTCGGATTTCACTTCCTGCACGAGGCTTCCTTCCTGGATAATCCTGATTTGTCTTTTTCTTGGCAGGATTTTGAAAACCGGAACTTCTTGTGAACCTGGCTTGAGGTCGAATACAAACAAGTTTTTCTCGAAATTGTGGTAGAGAGGGACATTGCCGCCAACGGTTTTGAGTTCCCAGCGGCCCGGCCTGAGATCATTGAAAACAAACCTCCCGCGATTGTCAGAGACTCTTCGAAGAATCTCCGAACCACTGGCCAGTTCGAGGAAAACACCTGATTGCTCTTGAAGCTGGACCATTTCTTTCGATGTGTCGCTTTCAGTCTGTTGCTTCGGCCCAAACAAAAGAATGTTGCCGGTGATCGTCGCGCTCCGAACAACGGTCATCTCGATGAATGATTCTTCCCCTCCTCTGACAGCTATCTCCATCGGAATCGGTTGAAGCGTGACGCGATCCAAACCGATGCTCGTCCGGTCAACCTGCAGAAAAGTGACTTCCGGTTTCAAAGCCGGGAAAAGGAACCTTCCGTCTTTGTCGGACACGGAAGCCGAACCGCCGGCATCCAACAAGACGTTCTCCATACCCCCCCCTTTTTCATCCACGACTCTCCCCCTGATTTGTCCTGACGTGGTAAGCCTCTTTAAGGGAATACCTATGGGAATCGAGTACTCCAAATGATAATCGATCGTGTTGTCTTGAGTTGACGGTGTGAACGCAGTGTGCCTGGCGCGTACGGTCACTTTGTGAGCAAACGGAAAAACATGTTCCAGCGTCCCTTCCAGCGCGGTGTATGACTGCTCGACGGA
Organism: Ignavibacteriales bacterium; assembly: GCA_031406095.1. GTDB lineage: Bacteria > Bacteroidota > Ignavibacteria > UBA10030 > UBA10030 > JANOGR01. The sequence goes on along the minus strand of JANOGR010000390.1, from coordinate 660 downwards.
TGACGCATCGAGTCGACTCGTGAAAAGATTTAACTGCCCCTGGGTGGCCGAACCGAAAAAGATGAACGCTGTAAGCGTTCCGGAAATTCGCTTCTGGTCTTCATCGGTGAAGATATTGCGATCTTTGGAATACTCAAACGCCGCCGTGTAATTATGCCCCGCAAAGGGCTGCAATCCTACATTCAATGCGTACCGACTTGACGGATAGGGTTTGTCGAGCAGCAGGTCGGTCGTCGTTCCAAAATCGGCATTGGCGTAGAACGAGACGCTCTCAAAACTGTATCCTGTCCGCGCCTGGATCACGTCTTCCTTCCTTCGATATTTTGGAAGCGGTAGGAGATCTTCCTGACGAGTCGTCCGGAAATGCAGAGAAGCGAGATTCGAATATCCTATGCCGAACTGATAAAACCTGCTATGCGGAGCATAAACTTGATTCGTGTCTCGTCCGAGGTTTCTTTCTTCCTCCTGATAGTATGCTTCGAACCGGGTATTCGCAGACGGCTGGAGATTCATCGTTAATGACGTGAAATTGAGGTCACGGTAATATCCGGGAAAGTCCTTATCCGCCTTGACAAGTCTAACATCATACGAAATCCATCTTTCCCGCCCGCCCAGCCGCATTGGATAGCCGTTTTGCTTGATCTCATCTTTAGAGCCGAT
>JANOGR010000385.1:0-19931 GCA_031406095.1 Ignavibacteriales bacterium | reverse complement strand
CCGCCCCTTCCACCAAAAGATGGCTAACAAGTCGGGACTTCGCTCAGGATGGCTTTTCGCTTTTTCTACCCGATCAACGGTGCGATCCACAAACCGATCATGTATGTGACAACAGCTTCGCCCAGTCCCACGAGCGTCATTTCTGTGCCGCTTTTGAGCCACGAGCGTCCGGTGACGATGACTTTCGAGGCTCCCACGATGAAATGCGCAATGGTGCTCACGATGAAAGAGATGAGCAAGGCTGTCATGCCGGACCAGAACACAAACGGCAACACTGGCACAAGCGCTCCCAGCGCTGTACTCATTGTCGCACTCGCCGCCGCGCTCCAGGGCTTCGGAAAAGATTGCTCAGAGAGGCCCAATTCCTCATGAGCCAGGGTTTTGAGCATCTGTTCCGGCTCTTTCGCAAGGTGGGCCACCATTTTCTTCGCCTCTTTCGCGCTAAAACCCTTCAATTGGTAGAACAACTCCAGCTCTTCCCTTTCTTCCTCCGGGTTTTCCTCGATTTCTTTTTTCTCGCGTTCCAGTTCAGCCTCGTAAATCTCGCGCTCAGATTTCATGGCGAGGTATGCCCCGCTGCCCATGGAAAGCGCGGAGGCAATCGCCACCGCGAAGCCGCTGAGCATGATGAACTCGCTGTTCGTGTTCGTGGCGGCGGCCACGCCGCTCACAACGCCGAACCCAGCGCCGAGGCCGTCGTTGATACCGTAAATAGCCTGGCCGATCCAGCCGCCGGCCCGCACGTGCCATTTCTCGCGCCGAAAAATCAAGTCCAGTTTTCGCTGGGGGTGGTGCGGGGGATGGCCGCGCCCGTCCACCATGTCTTCGAGCATCAGGCTGTGCGCTTTTTCTTCTTTTTGGAACTCGAGAATCGCTTTCTTGTCCGATTTGGTCTCCGCCTGTGTGATCATGGTCTCATAGAGCAAATCGGCTCCGGCCTCGTTTGCCTCGAGCATTTGCACGGCAACTTCGGGAGAACTTCGGAGCATGACCCAGCGGCGTGCGCGCTCGGCAAGCGTTTCGTTGAACGTGCCGGGGTCAGAGCCGAGGTCTTTGAGGCGTTGGGCCCAACGGGCGGCGTGTTTGTCTTCCGCCTCCGCCATTTTGATGAGAATAGCTTTGCGGTCCGCGTTTCTTTCCCGCTCCGCGAGTCTCCGGTAGTTCAATGCGCTCATCATTTCATCGCGCCACGCTTGCTTGAGATTCTGGATGTAGGAGTTGTTGCTCATATTGAAAGAGATGCAACGTCTGCTTGTAAGCCTGTGAACCTTCCGAAGGTCATTTTCAGACTTCCGAAGTCTACGTTGGAATTCTCAAGAGACTTCGGAAGTCTCGCCCTGCAACCTTCGGAAGGTCGGGATTGCATCATTTATTACACCAGCAAATAAAACTTTCCGTCCACAACTTTGAAGAATTCTTTGCCTCGATTTGGCGAACGATGCGGATCGTTTCACGAATGATTTTCCACAGGAATGTCCGGAGTTTTCCTTCGAGCGAATCGGGCACCGGACCCGTTTCTGAAAAATGGATGTCCCGGAAGCCGGCGAGTGTCAGGATGTGCTCGAGGGAATCCTGCGCGAAAATCGTCATATGAGTCATGTCGCCATGGATCACCTGTCCCGGAAATAGCCCCTGTCCGTTCGGCGTTTGAAGAAGCAATAACCCGTCTTTCCGGAGCGTGGAATGAATCATGGGGAATAAGGAAAGCAGCTCCTTCTTTGTGAAATGCTCGACGAAATCGACGGCGATGATGGCGCTGTACTGTTTCTTCTGCCTGCGAAGAAACTGAAAAACGTCGGCAACGGATGCACGCAGCCCCCGCGATTTCGCCACGTCCACTTGCTCCTTGGAAACGTCGATGCCCTGCACGTTTTGGAATCCCTGTGCAGCGAGGAATTCGAGAATGTAGCCGGGCCCGCAGCCCAACTCGAGGATGGGCTCTTCCTTGCCGAGTCGCCTGAGAACGGGAAGATACCGGAAACTGCACCAGCTCCAGTACTCGCGAAGGCGGCGCTCGTCGCGTTGCGCGTGGCTCGTCTTGAACTTTGAAACATATTCCTTATACAACTGTTTTTGAACGTCTTCCACTCTTCTCAGGGTTCCTTTTTGTCGAGATCTCTCGCAGGAATGCCGCAAATCATGCTTGTAAAACCTTCCGAAGGTCATGTTCAGACTTCCGAAGTCTGCCTTAGGATTCTCAAGAGACTTCGGAAGTCTCGCCCTGCAACCTTCGGAAGGTCGTCAGGCTTTCATCTCGTCATACAGTTTCCGGAACATCTGCACATCCTCCCAGCACGGACGCTTCCAATTTGGGTTGCGCAGCAATGCCGCCGGGTGGTATGTGACCATCAGCTTGATGCCGTGATATTCGTGTACTTTGCCGCGGAGCTGTCCGAGTGAGACATTCGTCTTCATGAGCACATGTGCTGCGATGCGGCCCAGGCACAGTATCATCTTCGGCTTCAGGATCTCCAGCTGCTTCCACAAGTGCGGCTCGCAGGCGTCGATTTCCTCCGGCTGCGGGTCCCTGTTGTTCGGCGGACGGCACTTCAAAATGTTGCAAATGTAAACTTCCTCGCGCTTGAAGCGAATCGCTTCCAGGATCTTGTTCAGCAACTGTCCCGCTCGCCCGACGAACGGCTCGCCCTGCGCGTCTTCCTCCGCTCCCGGCGCTTCACCGACAATCACGATCTCTGATTTTGGATTCCCCACGCCAAACACGAAGTTCGTACGAGTGTAGCCGAGCGGACACTTTGTGCACGTGCAGATCATGCGGTTCAGGTCCGCCAATGTCTGCGCACCCACCCACGGCTCGTTGGGGTACTTGTATTGAACCGTTGACTCCTGAACTCCTTTGAGCGGAGGAGCAACCGGTTTTCCAAACAAGTCGGTTTCCGGCCGGGTGGGTGGCGGAGACGAATTCATGCCGGTCTGATTCCTTTCGACATACAGCGTATCGCCGAAGAGCTCCTGCTCTTGTTTGAGATACGCTTCAGTTTTCGCCAGAATTTCTTTGAATTCTTCCTGCGCGGTAGGCATGAGAAGCAGTTAGAAGGGCAGGTCGGCCTTTATGCCGACATACCGTTTGACGAGAGAACCTTCCGAAGATCGAGTTGAGACTGACGAAGTCTACGTCAGAATTCTATGGAGACTTCGGAAGTCTTTCCTGAAAACCTTCGGAAGGTCTCGGTTACAACAACGTTTTCACTCGATCTAAAATCTCATTCGCTATATCAAACTTCGACATCTTCGGCAGCTTTTGAACTTTGCCCTTCCTGTCAATCAATGTGACCACATTCGTATCCGAGCCAAATACCGCTGTTTCCTTGAGCGAATTCATCACGATAAAATCCAGGTTCTTCTTCTGGAGTTTCTCTTTTGCATGCTTCAACTCGTCGTGCGTTTCCAGCGCAAAACCCACGAGCACCTGGCCATTCTTCTTTTTTCCGAGCGAAGCCAGGATATCGGTGGTAGATGTGAGCTTCAACTGCGGCACAGAATCTGTTCCGTTCTTTTGAATCTTTTCTTTTGAGACTTTTTCGGGTGTAAAATCCGACACGGCAGCAGCCATGATGACCACATCCACTTTTTTCGCGTTCGCAGCCACGGCGTCGTGCATCTGCTTTGCGGATTCCACGTCGATGCGCTCGACGTTGCGCGGAGTCTCCAGCGCCACCGGCCCGCTCACCAGTATGACCTGTGCACCTCTGAGCGCGGCTGCATTCGCAATGGCAAACCCCATTTTGCCGGACGACCGGTTGCCGATAAACCTTACCGGGTCAATGGCCTCGTACGTCGGACCGGCTGTCACAAGAATCTTCTTTTTCTTGAGGTCTTGATGCAATTTTTCCAGCACATCTTCGACAAACTTGATGATCGGTCCGATGTCCGGCAGCCGGCCGGGGCCTTTGAGTCCGCTCGCATGCTCACCCTTGTCCGGAGGAATCACAAAGTAGCCCCGCTCTCTCAGGAGCGTGAGGTTCTTCTGCGTTGATTCGTTCAGGAACATGTCGGCGTCCATTGTAGGCGCAAGGACAATCGGCCGTGTGCAGGCGAGCGCCAGAACCGTCAGGAAATTATCGGCCAGCCCTTGCGTAAGCTTCGCGATGGTGTGGGCGGAAGCGGGGGCGACGAGGAACACGTCGGCCCAGTTTGCCAAATCGACGTGCCGCGTGCCGATGTCGCTTTTCGTATCCTGGTTGGCCATCCACAGGTCGGCGTAGACATCATGGCCGGACAACGCGGAGAATGTGAGCGGGGTGACGAACTTTGCCGCGGAGCTGGTCATGACAACCTTGACCTCCGCGCCCGCACGTTTCATCTCGCGCACGAGATAGCACGACTTGTATGCCGCGATCCCGCCGGTCACTCCAAGCACTATGTGCTTGCCGCGCAACACGGTTACTCCGCCTCAGCTTCCTTCGGCTTCACTGGCTCGGGCTCCTTGTAGCGCCATTCGATGTTTTCCTGAGTCAGGTCGTCGAGGGCGACGTCGGTGGACTTTGGGCGTTTCTCGAACTCGAGAGAAATCTTGAGCTGGTCGGGGTTCACGGCCATCTCCATCTCGTCTTCCGCCTCGGTCGTGGTTGAGAGCTGGTTAAGCGTCTCAATCCGTTGCCGCAACTCGATTTTGATCTGGTCATGAACTTGTCGCGCACGCTTCGAAGCGATGGCGATCGCCTCGTAGATGTTCGTGACGTTCGAGATGAATTTTTCCATGTCAACAGGTTTCAGTGGCACTGCTTCCTCCTGGTAAGTTGAGAGTTTAAAGTTTGATCGTTTCGAGTTCTGTGTGTTTTTTGATAATGTCGTCGACTTCGTGGATTGCCTTCGGCAAATCGTCGTTCACAACCTGATAGTCAAACTGCTTTCCTTTTTCCATTTCCATCGGCATCCGGTCTAATCGCCGTTGCACAGTCGCTTCGTCCTCTGTTTTTCTATTGAGCAATCGATTCTTCAGGACTTCAAAATTCGGGGCCGTGATAAAGATCAGCACGGCATCGCTTCCGTATTTCTTTTTGATCGACAAGGCGCCCTTTACATCGACGTCGAACAGCATCACCTTGCCATGGTTGAGCGCTCTGTCCACCTCGCTCGTGAGCGTCCCGTAGTAGTTACCGTGGGTTTCGTTCGGATAGGCCTCCCACTCCACGAGATCTTCCGCCTTGATTCTTTTTTGAAACTCTTCCTTGCTGAGGAAGAAATAATCTTTTCCTTCTACTTCGCCGCTGCGCATCGTTCGCGTCGTGGCGGAAACGGAGAACAACATCGCCGGATATTTTTGCATGATGGCTTTTGCGATCGTGGTTTTCCCGCAACCGCTCGGAGCCGAGATGACGATGAGCTTACCTCTGGACATTGCATCTTGTCATGCCCGCATATTTCAAGCGGGCATCCAGAAATGGCTCTGTCCTGGATTCCGTCTTAAAATCCGACGGAATGACATTCCCTTTTTGAGTCGGATTTAAATTCCCCATTCCTATTCCAGATTCTGCAATTGTTCTCTTATCTTTTCCAGCTCTTCCTTCAGCCTCACCACCATATGCGCCAAAGCGGCCTCGTTGGCTTTGGAGCCGATCGTGTTCGCCTCGCGGTTCATCTCCTGCACAAGGAAATTCAGTTTCCGCCCCGCCGAATCCTTACCCTTCAGTGCCTCAAGAAAAAATTTGTTGTGACTCCGGTAGCGGACGCATTCTTCCGTCACGTCCAGCTTATCCGCCAGCAGCGCGACTTCGAGTTCAAGCCTGTTCTGGTCTATGACACTTTTATCTGCAAGAAGCTGGGTGATGCGTTCCTGAAGCCGCTTTTTCTCCTCCGGGACACGATCGGCAGACATTTTCTCGATCTGATTAATGGTTTCATCCATCCAACGAACGCGCTTTTCAAGGTCTTTGGAAAGCTCCTGGCCTTCCTTCCGTCGCATCTCGTCGAGCTGTTTCAGGGCATCCTGCAGAGCTTCCTCAACGACACGCCATTCCTGCTCATCGCTTCCCGGTTCCTCCCCGGCTTCCAGGACCTCGGAAAAATTCAACAGATGTTCCAGTTTCACTTTCTCTTTCAGCTTAACGGCTTTGCGGAGGTCGTTGAGAAGCCTGAAGTAGGATTTTGCGGCAGAGGTATTTACTTTTAACGGAGCTGTCCCGTTCAGATTTTTCTCTACTTTCACCGTCACGTTCAGGCTGCCCCGGTTCAACCGTGCACGGACGACATCCTTGACGTCTTTTTCCCGTTGCGCCAGGGAGCGGGGAAGCCGAGTTCCCACTTCCAGAAACCGGCTATTGACGCTGCGGACTTCGACCATGGCGGAAATCCCCTGCTTCGTAACCTCCGCGCGACCAAAGCCTGTCATGCTTGCGATCATTCTTTTCGACCCGTTTTTTCCATTCTGAAGATGTAATGTAGTGAAAAATTGAGTGAATTTGTAACTCAAAGCAATGGCATCTTTTGAACATTCTCCTCACTGCGTTGTTCACCGGTTATCCACCGTCGTTCATTGCTTTTCCCTGCATTTTTGCGGAAGTTTTCAAAACACTGTGCATAACTTCATGGTCTCCAACTATTATACACTTCTGCATGTCGCCCGCGATCTTGACAAGCGTTTAAACGGGAAACGTCTTCACGCGGCATTTTCGCAGAACAAGAGTGAGCTTATCATTCACTGTGAAGGCGACTTGTTTGTCATTGCCAATTGCGAGCCCCATGCGAACTCGATTTTCCTGAAAACATCATTCTCCAGGACGAAAAAAAATTCCGTCGGATTCTTCGAGAAGCTGCATGGCCAAACGATCGACGGAGTGGACATCAACCCCTCCGACCGGGAGGTCATATTTCGTTTTCCAGCCCATCGCGTGATTGCACAACTGTTTGGTTTAAAAGCCAACGTGCTCCTCGTCGACAACAAGAATGCGATTCTTGAATCATTCCTGAAACCGAAGGATTTCGTAGGCAAGAATTACACATCCAGGGAAAGAAAAGAGATCCAAAGCGCGGAAGCCCTCTATCAACAACTGAAGCAGTTCCACACCGACACGCTTCTATCGGCCGTCAAGAAGTCCTTCACGCAACTCGGCGCCGGGCTGGTTCGGGAGGTCCTTGTTCGAGCCCGTCTTGCATCGGATCAAAAAACCACGGACATGACGCCGGCGGATGCGAGCGCTCTTTACGCATCGTACGAATCCCTGCTGCATGAGGTTCTGATGAATCCTTCGCCGCTCGTCTATTTTGACGGCGAACAAGCGAGAGCTTTTTGCATTGTGCCCCTGAAAGAATTTCAAGGATTGTCTCCGAAATCGTTTGAATCGATCCACGATGCATTGAGGATGTTCATTTCCCATTCTCATCGCGACCAAAATCTCGCTGACGAGAAGGGACTTCTCGTTCAGCGATTGAGCCAGGAAGTCGAACGGGCCCGCAGAACCCTTGGCAAGATGGACAATGAAACTGAAGCCCTTGAAAGGGCCGAGTCATACGAGCGTCATGGCAAGCTCATTCTTGCAAACCTGGCCGACCTGAAAAAGGGAATGAAATCCGCCACTTTGTCCGATCCCGCCGATGAGCCGGTCAGCCTTTCGCTCGATCCGTCCCTTACGCCCGCAAGGAATGCTGAAAAGTACTTTGATAAGGCAAAGAAATCCCGCGCATCGATTGTCGAAGCTGAAGACTACAAGAAGGAACTCGAACGCAAACTCGCTTTTGCGCAGGATCTTTTGGAGAAGCTTGAGGGAATAGAGAGTCCTGAAGCATTTGCGGTGTTTGCCGGGCAGAACACGGAGCCTCTGAGCGCTCTCGGCATCAAGCTTGGCAAACGCGGTAAAAGCGTGGAAGAAAAGATTCCATTCCGGGTGTTCACAGTTGCGGGCGGGTTCCAGGTGTGGGCGGGCAAGAGCGGAGAGAACAACGACCTGCTGACACTGAAACATGCCAAGCCGAATGACCTCTGGTTTCATGCACGCGGGTCGGGCGGCTCACACGTTGTGCTGAAAGTCGGAACAGGAAAAGGCGAACCGAGCAGGCAAGCGATGGAGCAGGCCGCCGCCATCGCCGCTTACTACAGCAAAATGAAAAACTCCAGGATGGTCCCCGTTGCGATGACGCAAAAAAAATACGTTCGAAAGCCCCGGGGTGTGCCGGCGGGAACGGTGACGATTGAAAGAGAAAAGGTGTTCTTCGTGGAACCAGGGCTCCCTCAACAAGAGGAAGGCAAATGAGGGCATCCCTCGAAACACTTCAAGAAAAAAATCCTGCATTGGTGTATTCTTGACTTTCCCGCGTGCTTTGGCTACTTTTTTCCAGCCGTGATTGCATGATGAAACGATTCTCATTCATTGTTCTTGCCATTTTTTCCGCCGCGATACAACTCTCCGGCCAAACTCCGTCCGATTACACTCTCGACCCCGCCAAATCGATCTCGCAGTACGTCCATTCCGTTTGGCAAACGGAAAACGGGCTTCCGCAGAACACTGTGACGTCGGTCCTGCAAACGCAGGACGGCTATCTGTGGCTTGCGACGCTGGAAGGTCTGGTCCGCTTCGACGGCGCAGTTTTTACCGTGTTCAACAAACGATCCATTCCAACATTGAAGAGCAACCGTATCTGGTGCCTCCTTGAAGACCGAAACTCAAATCTGTGGGTTGGAACGGAGAACGGCGGACTCACAAAATACCATGACAACAAATTCGTCACTTTCGATACTACACACGGACTCTTGTCGAATTCCGTGTACAGCCTGTACGAAGACCGCCGCGGCGTCTTGTGGATCGGCACTTCTGAGGGCCTGAACGTGGAGCGGGATGGAGCTTTCCATAGGCCGCCCACGCGCAACGAGTTTCCAAAGGAACAAGTGTGGGCAATGCACGAAGATTTTCAGGGAACAATGTGGGTTGGATCCCAGGGGCTCTATTCTTTGCAGAATGATCGATTCGTGAAAACCTCTTCGGGCCGGTTCAACATATCGACTGTTTGGGCTTTACAGTCCGACTCGAAAAACAACCTGTGGATCGGATGTAACGCAGGGTTACTGACGCTCAAAAAGGGCGTGCTTGACGAATTCGTGCTTTCACAAAAAATCCGTCCGCCCGCCGTGCGCAGTTTATTGCTTGGCCGGACAGGAAGCATTTTTATCGGCACGGAAGGGGAAGGGCTGTATCGATGGAACTCAGGCAAGCTCGAGTCCTACAACATATCACACAGCTTGTCCAGTAACAGCGTTTATTCACTTTATCAAGACCGAGAGGGAAGCATGTGGGCGGGGACAAACGGTGGCGGCCTGAACCAGTTCCGCGACGGCAAGTTAACGGTCTACGGCTCCACCGAGGGGCTTTCCCATGACTTCTCCTGGACGGTGTTTGAAGACCGAAAAAGGAACATGTGGATTGGCACGTACGACGGGTTGAACCGGATGTCCAGCCACGGCATAAAGACCTATTCGGCGGGGGAAGGTATGAAAAACACCTTTGTCTGGTCTATTTTACAGGACCGCGAAGGACTCTACTGGATCGGTACGAATGGCGGCCTGACGAGGTTTGACGGCAACAGGTTTACGACATTTCAGGTGAACCCAAAGGGTTCTGAAAACACCGTTCGAGTGGTTTTTCAAGACAGGAAAGGCAACCTGTGGGCCGGGTTTTCCAATTATGGACTCTGTTTGTTCCGCGACGGCAAGTTCAAATCCTATACGACCGATGACGGACTCGCCAGCAACAACGTAAGAGCCATCATTGAGGACGGAGAAGGGAACCTGTGGGTTGGAACGCCCGGCGGGCTCTCGAAATTCAGAAACGGCGTGGTCAAAACATATACGGAACGTGACGGGCTTTCGAGCGACATTATCAGGTCGCTGTATCTGGATTCCGATGGAACACTTTGGATTGGAACAGAAGGGGGCGGTTTGAACAGGTTGAAGAACGAACGGTTCGTTCCGATCACGGAGTCGAACGGATTGTATGACAACGTCGTGTCGACCATCCTGGAGGATGGCCAGGGCAATCTCTGGATGAGCTGCAACCGGGGAGTCTTCTGTGTGTCCCGGAAGGATCTCAACGACTTTGCAGACGGAACCCTGCCTCAGATAAAGTGCGTGGCATACGGAACAGCGCACGGAATGAAGAGCGCCGAGTGCAATGGCGGTTCGCAGCCCGCGGGTTGGAAATCAAAAGACGGACGTCTCTGGTTCCCCACGGTAAAAGGTATTGCCGTCATCGACCCCAAAAGCATTCGCATGAACAGGCAACCCCCTCCGGTTGTGATTGAGAAGGTCGTTGTCGATACCGTGACGTACAAAAACCAGAATGAGCTGGCCCTTCCTCCCGGACAGCAGCGGTTTGAATTTCACTACACGGCCTTGAGTTTCATCGCACCGGAAAAAATGCAGTTCCGGTACAAACTCGAAGGCCACGACCGGGAATGGGTGAGTGCAGGCAACCGTCGAGTGGCCTATTACACGAATATTCCGCCCGGCGAACACACTTTCAGGGTTATTGCTGCCAATGCCGACGGCGTCTGGAACCTCCGTGGCGCATCGACGAGGTTCGTTCTCGAGCCGTTCTTTACTCAAACGAGGACGTTTCAACTGGTCATTGCCGTCGTTCTGGGTGTCCTTGCGATCGGAGCGTTCCAGTATCGTGTTCGAAGCTTGAGAGCGCGAGAGCGTGTTCTCAGGAATCTGGTCGAAGAGCGTACCAAGGATCTTCTCGAGCAGACGAAGATTGCGCAGAAAGCCAGCACATTCAAATCGCAATTGCTGAGCCTTGCGGCCCATGACCTGAAGAGTCCTCTGATTTCCGTGCGCGGGTTTGTGCGTCTTCTCCTTGAGGAAATCAGCAGCCTTCCCCGCTCGGCCGAGAAAGCCGACCACATCCAGCGGCTCTCGCAGAACATGCTGACTCTCATTAATGAGTTGCTCGAGTCAGCCGAGCTGGAAAGCGGAAAAATCAGTCTGGCCAGGAAACCTGTGGATATCTCGCTGTTGGCTCTCACTGTGACAGAGTTGAACAAACACCTGGCAGACCGGAAAAAGCAACGCCTGGTCCTGTCTGTCGACTGGTCGACTCCATGTATTGTCGAGGCCGATGAGGGGAGGTTGCAACAGGCGATGGAAAACCTCGTGACCAATGCCATGAAATATTCCCCGGCCGGCAAGGAGATTTTCATACAGGTCCGGAAGGAGAGCTCTTCCTTCCAGTTTCTCGTGCGCGATGAGGGCCCCGGGTTGACCGAGGAGGATAAACCGAAACTCTTCGAACGATTCCAGCGCCTTTCTGCCCGTCCAACAGGCGACGAGTCTTCCACCGGGCTGGGCCTGTTCATCGTTAAGCAGATTGTCGAACTCCATGGCGGGGCTGTGCGAGCCGAGGGCGAACCCGGCAAAGGAAGCACGTTTGTCATTGACCTCCCTGTGACGAAAAACAACCAGCCGTTTGCAGTTGACTGAAAATCTCCTAATTTATTCTGGCCTCCATGAAAAAACTGCAAGACTTTACCGCCCTGGTCGTTCTGGTTCATTGCCTCATTTTCGGGCTGGACTTCTACGCTCACCAGCGAGTTGACCTCGCCGTCGCGGTGACGTTCAACATCTTCTCTTTTGCCACCATCGGTTTGCCATCCGTCATCGCCGGTTTTCTTCTCTGGACGAATTATCAACGCTGGGGAGCCATCGTCCTCTTCGCCGGAATGGCGCTCGCATTCATCCTCAACGTGTATTCCCGGTTCATCGAGGTTCGTTACATCATACATCCTTTCGATTACGAACCGTTTTGGGAAACTGTGTTTCAGGTATCGACCATCCTTCTTCTTGCCGTCGAAATTCTTGGCTGTTATCTTGGGTTCAGACTCCTGCAAACCCTTGCAAGTCCCGCGACCTCATCGTCAACCGCCTGAACCCCTGGCGGGCCAGAGAGATCGTTGTTCTCTGTAAAACGTGATCCCCGCTCGTCAATGTGAACCCAAATGTGAATTTCGATGGCAGTAAAATCTGGACAATCGCCGAGGCAAACCATTTCGGTCGAAAAGTACCTTGAGGATTTCCCGAAGGATATTCAGGCAATCGCAAACAAGGTGCGTGCATTGATTCTCCGGGCTTTCCCTGATGTTCTCGAACGTGTCTATCCGGGCTGGAAACTCGTTGGCTACCGAGTATTGCAAGGTTCCAAGAGTTACTATTTCGGATTCGTCGCCCCCTTTGCCGACAAGGTGGTCCTCGGGTTTGAATACGGCCGTCTTCTTTCGGACCAGCATCATATCCTTAAGGGGAAAGGCACTCAAGTCCGCCACATTACGTTTGCGAAGACATCCCAGATCAAGCCGAACATCCTGGTCCCGATGATTTCTGAAGCTGCATCCATCGCCATGAGAAGGAAGCGCTAACATGCCGCAGAAGAACAGGTGCCCGTGGAGTGCAAACGACCCGCTTTATATTGTGTACCACGACCGCGAGTGGGGCGTTCCGGTCTATAACGACAAAAAACTCTTCGAGTTCTTGATTCTCGAGGGCATGCAGGCCGGTCTCAGCTGGCTTACGATCCTCAAGAAGCGGGAAAACTTCAGAAAAGCGTTCAGCAATTTCGACCCTAAGAAGGTGGCGCGGTTTGATTCGCTCAAGGTCAGACGCCTGCTGAAAGACAAGGGCATCATTCGAAACAGGCTTAAGATCAAAGCCGCGATTCAGAATGCAAAAGCGTTCCTTCGGGTTCAAAAAGAGTTCGGGTCGTTTCACAAATACATGTGGGAGTTCGTGGGAGGCAAACCAAAAATCAATCGGTGGAAATCGGTCAAAGAGATTCCCGCCAAAACGAAGGAATCGGACCTGATGAGCGAGGACCTGAAGAAGCGTGGATTCAGTTTTGTGGGTTCAACGATTTGTTATGCGCACATGCAGGCCACCGGGATGGTCAACGATCATCTTATATCCTGTTTTCGTTACAAGGAGGTTTCCCGATGATGAAAAAACTGACGCCAAACCTGACGGTGGACAATGTCAATAAACAAAAATATCGACGATATTCTCTAACATTCGCCGGAGGAGGACAGTAGTGATGGCGCGTGGAAAGGAATCGGCTATCAAAGAGCTTCAGGAAATACCGGGCGTCGGAAAGAGCATTGCCAATGACTTGTACGAGCTCGGCATCCGAACTGTAAAAGACTTGAAAGGCAAAGATCCCGAGCGGCTCTATCTCAAACGGTGTGCTCAACAGGGAACTCAAATCGACAGATGCCTGCTGTATACGTTCCGATGTGCCGTATATTTTGCCTCTCACAAGCGCCACGACGCCGAGCGGTTGAAGTGGTGGAACTGGAAGGATTGACTGACGCAGAAAGCGTTTCTCACTCAAAATTTTCGCCGGTTCTTGACATTTTTCCTGAAACTCCTTATCTTAGTAACCGTAGTAACAAGTTGAATTTCCAATATTCGAATCACTCAAAGCAGCCATTTTGGCTGCTTATTTTATGTCCTTGCGGAAACTTAAAATACTAAATTCGTTTCCACGTCTTAGTTAGGAGGTCGAAACAATGTCAGACCTAGAAATCAAAAAGCGCATCATGGAAACCGCGTCGGAGTGGTTTTATCGCCACGGCTTCTCTCGTGTCACCATGGATGAGCTTGCAGACAAGATGGGGATGAGCAAGAAAACCCTCTACAAGTACTTTTCCAGCAAGGATGACCTCTTGAATGAAATGGTCGATGTCACTATGAAGCAAACCGTGAATCGGTGCAGCGCCATTTTTGACGACCGCTCGGTAGACCTGGTGATACGGCTGAAGCAAACCATGACCATTGTTGCGATGGAGTATTCAAAGATCGGAAAGTTGCTGCTCGAGGACATCCAGCGAAATGCGCCTCATATTTGGAAAAAAATCGATTCCGCGCGGCGAGAACACATCCTGACAAACTTCGCAAAAATGCTGCGCGAGGGCTGCGATTTGGGCGTTTTCAGAAAAGACATCGATCAGCAACTGATGCTCCTGATCTACACGAATACCATCCAGAACATTATCAACCCGGATGTTCTGGTCCAGGTCCCCTTCTCCGCCGCCCAGGTCTTTGAAGGAGTTATCAAGATTTTCTACGAAGGCATTATGACACCGGAAGGGCGGGCAAAGTATCTCCATAACAAACCTGCCGAAACGGTAGAAGCGGCAACAGTATGAAGACGAAGATTTTTTCTTTCCTGACCGGCATTTTTCTTTTCCATACCGGCAACTCTCAGGAAGTACGGTTAACAGTCGAAGAGGCCGTTCGCATGGGCCTTGAAAAGAGCAAGGCCATTCACGCTTCCATGATGAGGGTCCAGTATGCCGACGCGCGAGCAAGCGAAGCCAGCGCGCTCATGTTTCCCTCCTTGAAGCTCTCCGGCAGCTATACGCGCTTGAGCGACATCCCGCCGTCCATTTTGAACACACCGTTTGGCCTGGTGGAAATTTCTCCGACGGTGTTGAACAACTATAGTGTACGACTGTCTCTTCAACAGCCCCTGTTTACCGGTTTCCGCCTTCAGAGAAATTCGGATATCGCTGACTACAACTCGCAGGCGACTCAAAAGGAATTTGAGAAAGACAAGACCGAACTCGTTTACAACATCAAAGTGGCCTACTGGAACCTGTTCAAAGCGCTGGACATCCAAAAAGTTGTCGACGAGAATGTTGAACAGGTCAGAGCCCATTTGAAAGACGTGGAGAACTGGCAGAAGCAAGGCATCGCGACAATAAACGACGTCCTGAAGGTTCAAGTTCAGCTCTCCGATGCGAGGTTGCGGCAAATCGATGCGAACAATGGCGTTCAACTCGCAAGAATTGTCCTGAACAATGCCATCGGCATACCGCTGGAGACCGAAGTGGCAGTCGCGTCCGGCATCCAACAGGACGCGAGGCACTTCCCCGACTTGAGTGCCCTGATTTTCCAGGCGCTCCAGAAACGGCCGGATCTCCAGTCGATGGAGTTGCGTGTGAAAGCCGGGGACGCAGCCGTATCCCTTGCGCAGGCAAACTGGTGGCCACAGGTGTTCTTGACGGGGAACTACATGACCGCCAGGCCAAACCAGCGAATCTTCCCGATTCAGGATGTCTTTAAGGATACCTGGGATGTCGGTGTCGGTGTTTCGCTCGACATCTCGAACTGGGGGACCACGGTCCATCAGACCAACCAGGCACGCGCTCAACTTGCCCAGGTGCAGGATGGCTACGGCCAACTGCGCGATGCCGCTGTTCTGGATGTCACCAGGAATTATTTGAATCTCGGCCGGGCCAGGGAACGTATCACGGTTGCCGAGCAGGGAGTCAAACAGGCCGAAGAGAGCTATCGCGTTACGAATGCCAAATTCAAACAGGGACTGGGATTGAATTCAGATTTACTGGATGCCGAAGTCGCTCTTTTGCAGGCTAAAACCAATTACACGCAGTCGCTTGTCGATTTCGGACTCGCTGTCGCGGCGCTTGAACGGGCAATTGGTGAATAACAAGTTCTCACTGAATCATTGAATAAAGAAAAACAATACGTATGAAGAAACTTATCACACAAATGTTTTTTTTAGCACTGGCTGCCGGATTGGCGCCTGCCCAGGATTCCGGTACACCGATCACCCTGACTTTGGAAAAAGCCGTTCAACTTGCGATGCGGCAAAACACCGACCTGCAAACCTCGCGGCTGGACGTCGTGAAGGCAGATGCCCGGGTGTCGGAAGCCTGGGGCTACACCATGCCGTCCGTGGACCTGTCAGGTCAGTACATTCGGACGCTGAAAAGTCCTGTCTTCTTTATCTCTGACAGCACTGGCCGGCCGACCCCGTTGCGGATCGGCGCTGCTCATTCAGCAAACGCCACGCTTCAGGTTCGCCAACTCCTTTTCAACGGAACGGTCTTTGCCGGCGTTGGGGCTGCAGGTACTTATTCCGAGGTGGCACGGGACGTTTTTCGCGGCAAGAAACTGGAAACGGTCATGAGAGTCAAAAAATCCTTCTACGGAGCGGTGCTGGCCGGAGAGGTACGTGGGATGATGCGGTCGAACCTCTCCAATGCCGAAGGCAATTTGAAGAACGTGAACCTGCTTCGAGGCCAGGGAATTCTCTCGGAATACGACGAGTTGAGGGCAACCGTCGGCGTGGAGAACCTCCGCCCGATGGTTATCCAGGCCGAAACCAATTACACGCTCGCGCTCGAAGGCCTGAAATCCGTTGCCGGATTGTCGCCATCGGACAGAATCCAGCTGGAAGGAACAATGCGATTCGAGGCGGTGGATGACTCGCTGCTGGCGAGGGCTTCATCTCTTATCCTCCAGAATAATCCAAATTATGCTGCTCTCGAAGGGCAAATCTTGGTAAACGAAGCGTTCGTACTCGCCGAAAAGGCGAACTACCTGCCAACCGTCGCGGCGTTCGGCAGCTATCAGTATCAAGCCGCAAAGAATAGCTTCAATATGTCCACGGAAGATTTTCTGGCAAGTTCTCAGGTAGGTCTGTCCGTCTCGTGGAGCCTGTTTCAAGGGTTTCAGACAAATGCCCGCGTGCAGCAGGCGCAGGTGGAAGTGTTGAAATCCGAGGAACAGAAAACAAATGTCGGACGAAATCTTAAGATCGGGTTGATGGCGACCGTAGGGTCGCTCCAGGCCGCGCGGAAGCGGATCGAGGCCCAGGAAAGAACCGTGGAACAGGCTGAACGCGGATACAAAATCGTTACCGCACGTTTTCTCAGCAACGCGGCCACACAACTGGAAGTCAACGACGCGCAGCTTGCCTTGACGCAGGCTCGCGTCAACCGAGTCCAGGCAATTTATGACTATCTCATTGCAGGGGCGGAGCTCGACCAGCTCATCGGGCGGCTCCCTGCGTATGTGCAACGCGAAGAAAACTGATTTATTTTTCGAACGGAAGGAACCAACTGATGAAAGCTCTTACTCAATTATCATTGTCTCTGGCGGCCGGAGGCGCGCTGTTGCTTGCGTTGGAAGCATGCAGCAATAGCGAAGCGAAACCGGATGCGCCTGCTCTTGCCAAACCAGCGCTCAGCGTTCAGGTGGAGGAAGTGACGCCCCGCCCCTTTGTTGATGCGATCCACGTCTTGGGCATTGTCAAAGCGCATGACGATGTCATGGTCAGCCCCGAAGAAGGGGGCGTGGTCAAAGAATGGAAAGTGCAAAAAGGCCAATGGGTGGAAAAGGGCGCGCTCCTCGCCGTGCTCAGGGACGAAGTCATCAAGGCCTCGTACGACGCGGCAAACGCTCAATACAAGATTGCGAAGCTGAATGCTGACAAGCAGGAAAGCGTGTACAAAGAAAAAGGCGTCAGCGAGCTGCAGTACAAGAACACTTTGTACGGACGCGATGCGGCAAAGGCGAACGCAGATTTGATGAAGGCACGATGGGAACGGACGCAGATCAAGAGTCCGGTGGCAGGAATCCTCGACGACTACTATTTCGACGAAGGTGAATTCGCCCCGCCCGCAATGCCGATCGCCCGCGTGGTCAATATCAACCCGCTGAAGATCCAGGCGGAAATCCCTGAGCGTCACGCAGGGTCCGTTGCAGTCAATACGCCTGTGATGATGACGTTCGATGCGTTCCCCGGAGACACCATAACCGCAAAGGTCAACTTCGTCGGTTCCGCAGTCAACGCGTCCAACCGGTCGCTCCCCGTGGAGATGTTCATCGACAATCCGGACCGAAAGCTGAAACCAGAAATGATTGCGAAGGTGAAAATCCTTCGCGCAACGCGCAAACGTGCGCTCCTCATCAGCGAGAACGTTGTTCAATTGGTGGATAAAGGGCGGAACATCGTGTTTGTCGAAAATGGCGGTGTGGCTCATGAGCGCTCTGTGACGTTGGGCGCCCATCAGGGAAACCTCGTCGAAGTCGTCGATGGACTCAATGCGGGAGACCGTGTGATCGTCACAAGCATCCAGAGTCTGGTCAATGGCCAACCTGTCTCTGTCGTGCAATAAGTGATGAAAATACAGGCAACCTCAAAAAATACTTTGTCATGCCCGCGGATTTTCAGCGGGCATCCAGAAATTGCATTGTCCTGGATTCCGTCTTAAAATCCGACGGAATGACTCTTCCTATTTTTAAGAAGGAACTATAGATGAAACCCTGGAACTTGGCTGTCAATAACAAAGTAGCGGTGTACCTGATGCTCGTGATGATTGTCATCCTGGGCTGGGGAGCGTACACCGGTATGCCTCGTGAAGCAGCTCCCGACATCTCCATCCCGCTCGTTATCGTCACCGTGCCTTACGTCGGGGTCTCTCCAACGGACATCGAAGGGTTGGTCGTGCAGCAGCTTGAAAAAGACCTCAAGGCGCTCGCCGACGTCAAACAGATCACGTCCGTATCAAAAGAGGGCCTCGGAACCATCCGAGTGGAGTTCAACACCGGCATCGATATCGACGACGCGCTTCGCCGGGTGCGAGACAAAGTCAACTCCGCCAAACCCAATTTGCCGAACGACATCCTTGAACCGGTGATTTCGGAAATCAACTTCAGCGAATTTCCGATCATGATCGTCAACGTCGGCGGCGAGGTGGGACTCGCCCGACTCAAGAAGATCGCCAAAGACATGCAGGACCAGATCGAGGCGATCCCGGGTGTCCTCCGCGCCGACGTCAGCGGCGGGCTGCAGCCCGAAGTGCAGGTCAATTGCGACGTCTATCGACTCAGGGCTTACCAAATCGGCTTCGATGACGTGGTGACCGCCATTCGCAACGAGAACCTCTCCCTCCCCGGCGGTTCGATCAATGACGGCGAGAAAGCCTTTACCGTTCGTGTGCCGGGAGAATTCAAAGAGGTAAAGCCGTTGGAGGATATCGTCATCAAAATCCAGAACGGCAAGGCAATTTACGTCCGCGATGTTGCCACGGTGGATTATTCATTTGAAGACCGGATCACGCATGCCCGGCTGAACAAGACCGACGTTGTTTCCCTCTCCGTCAGAAAACGTGCTGGTGAGAACCTGCTCGAGATCGCAGCGAAAACCAAGAAGATTGTGGCCGATTGGCGCGCCAAACTATCCGAAGGAATCAAACTGGATATCTCCAACGACCAATCGCGCATGATCGCCAACTCTGTGCACGAATTGGAAAACAGCATCATGACCGGCATGTTTCTTGTCGTCCTTTCGCTCTTCATGTTCTTCGGCTTCAAGAACTCCCTGTTAATTGCCACGGCAATCCCCCTCTCCATGCTCATGGGCTTTTTGATCTTCTCTGCCATGGGAATCACGCTGAATTTCGTTGTGCTCTTCGGACTCGTCCTTGTGCTCGGCATCGTGGTGGATGACGCGATCGTCGTGATCGAAAACATCTACCGCCATCAGCACGATTACGGCAAGTCCCCCATTCAAGCCGCCCGCGATGCGACGGCCGAAGTGGCGCTCCCCGTCTTTACCTCGACCTTGAGCACAATATCGCCATTCATTCCGCTGTTGTTTTGGCCTGGCGTCGTCGGCGATTTCATGTGGTATTTGCCAATTACGCTCATCGTTACGCTGGGCTCGTCACTGTTTGTCGCCAACGTGATCAGTCCCGTGCAGGGATCGCAGTGGATCAACTACAAAAAGGAAATCGCCAAGGCAAAGGAATCGTTGGCGCATCCAACGTGGTGGAGAAAATACAATCCGGTCACCTGGATTTACCACAAGACCGACGAAGTGCTTTTCCCGTTGATGCAGAATTCTTACGCCGATACTCTCGGGTGGGCTCTGCGGAGAAAAGGGCTTGTGTTGTGGGGAACCACTGGAATTCTGATCCTCACGATTGTTGTTTTCGGGGCTGTCAACAAGGGAATGGAATTTTTTCCCAATACCCAGCCGTCGCTCGTGACCGTCCGGATCGAAACGCCTCCCGGAACAGCGCTGGAAGTGACCGATGCGATGGCTCGCTCTGTTGAAGACCGTATCGAAAAGGTTTCAGACAGGAAAGACATCGAATTTGTTGCGACGAGCGCAGGCACCTCG
>JANOGR010000321.1:0-4281 GCA_031406095.1 Ignavibacteriales bacterium | reverse complement strand
CGATGAGCGAAGCCCTCCCAGAAGCGAATACTTGCTGTTCGACGACCACCCAGCAAGCGTGATCCCATACACACCGATGGAAGTAAGAGCGAGAATGTAGAGAATCCCGATGTTCACGTCTGCGACGATAAGCTTGATTTGTTGACCGAACAGTTCTATGGTATTCCCGAATGGTATAACGGCGAACGTGCTCAAGGCCACCGCGAGCGAAATCATGGGCGCCAGGTCATGCACGGTTTTATTCGCGGCCTTTGGGACGATGTCTTCCTTCATTATGAGCTTGACAACATCGGCAAGCAATTGCAGTGACCCGAATGGCCCAACCCTGTTTGGCCCGATACGGTTCTGGATGAACGCGCTGATCCGGCGCTCGGCATACGTCACAACTGCGGCCCCCGTCATCATGACCATTACCACAATCGAGACCTTCGCCAATGTGATCCACATTTCGATCATGAGACAGGAACTCCGACCTGAACATTCTTCAGAACAGTCCCGCCGCCGCCAATCTTGAGATAACTCAGCCCTTTGAACGCAGAAACCTTCTCGGACATTTCCTTGAAAACGTCTTCGGCTGAGCTATATTTCATCTTGTTTCCCATCGCCGATGCAACGGCGGTAACGATTCGCCACGAGGGGCGGGCATCCTTTTTAGCGGGTCTTCCCCATCGGTCGTTGTGCGCGGCAAACTTGTCCCAGCGGCTCATCTCAAAACCATCAAGAGCACGGTCCTGTTCGAGCGTGGCGACAGCTGCTCTGATTCTCTGCACGCGGCCCTGAAAATTCGTGAAGGTGCCGTTTTTTTCCGCATACGCCGATGCAGAGAAAACAATGTCCGCCAGGTTCGTGGTCTCATTCTGGTTGGAGGAATGCACAATGAGCAGTTCAAGATTTGGCAGGACTGATGCGATTTCCGGCACAGCCGCAATATTGTCGTCGAGGACGTAGAGGGCTTTGATGCTTCCGTCCTTTATTCCCTCTATGATTGCGTTGAAATTCTTTCCGCCTTCTGCCGGCCTCACACCGATCTCCTCAACACCACGGCTGTTCGGAGTCTTGTCCGCTCGAATCAGCAGGTTATCATCTTCTCCGCGAATGTGACGCATGAAATCGATATGTTTTGTCCCAACGACGTCCTTGAGAAATTTCAAGAACACGTAGTTGTCTTCATTTGTGGCAAAGGCGGAACCAATTCCGGCAATTTCATTTTTCTTGAATTGTCGCAATTCCGACACTGCCTTGGCGATTGCTTCGTCCCATCCTACCGAGGTTAACATTCCATCCTTGCGAATCATGGGGCCAATCAGCCGGCTCTCGCTGTTCACAGACTTAAAAGTTTTCAACCGGCCTTCGTCGCACATCCAGTAGGAATTCACTTCTTCGTTCTGGCGAGGAGTGAGACGGAGCAGCTCGTTTTGCCTCACCCACATGTTCATGTTGCAACCGCGTGCACACCCGGTGCAAACTCCTTCTGTTGAGGACATTTCCCAAACACGTGATTTGAACCGGAAATCCGTGCTTGTCAAAGCGCCTACAGGACAAAGCTCGATGACGTTCATTGAGTATGCGTTATCGAGTTGAGTACCGGGAAAGGTCGTGAGCACCACGTGGTCGCCCCGCTGTGTAAACGTGAGCACCGGCTGCTTCGCAATCTCGTCTGAAAACCGAACACACCGAGAACACATGATGCACCGTTCGACGTCGAGCAGCACGTTCGGCCCGAGCTCAACCCGTTTGGGCTTGTGAACCTTGTCCTCATCGAAACGGCTGTACCCAATACTGAATTTATAGGCGTAATCCTGGAGCTTGCATTCTCCTGCCTCATCGCAAATCGGGCAATCCAAGGGGTGGTTGATCAAAAGGAATTCCATGACGGCGTTGCGCGCCTTGACCACACGCTCATTTTGCGTTTTGACGACCATGCCCTCTGAAACCTGCGTCGCGCATGCGATCCCCAGCTTTGGCATTTTTTCGATTTCCACCAGACACATCCGGCAATTCCCTGCTACCGAGAGCTCCGGGTGCCAGCAAAAGTGCGGGATCTCGATCCCCTGCTGCGCAGCTGCCTGGATGACCGTCAGTTTCGGGTCGACTTCGTACTCTTTTCCGTCTATGGTGATTTTCGCCATTGTGAGATCAGAATCTATTGGATGACGTTATCAGGAGTGCTGGCGTTGATATTGCTCGAGCGCAAGTCTGATAATCGTGAGGGATTTTTGCAGGTCTTCTACTTTTAGCATGAAAGCAAGCCGGACTTCATTTGTGCCTTTGTCCGGTGTTGCGTAGAATCCGTTCGCCGGAGCGAGGAGAACTGTTTCTTTCTCGTACACGAATTCTTCAATGAGCCACTTCGCAAAATGGTCTGAGTCTTTCACGGGCAAACCGATGACAATGTAGAAGGCTCCTTCGGGTTTGTAAAATGTGACGCCCGGAATGGCTTTCAAGCCTTCGTGCACTGCATCGCGTCGCCGTCGGAATTCGTCGACAATCGGTTTTGTGTATGGATCGGGGTCATTCAGTAGCGGTGAGACCGCCACCTGTTCCAGCGTTGCAACGGAAAGCCGGGCCATGCCGAACTTGAGAGCCGTTTGAATGACCTCGTCGTTGTGGCTGGCGATGATTCCGATCCGCGCCCCGCACACGTTGAATCGCTTCGAACAGCTGTCCAGAAGGATTGCCTGGTTTCTGATCTCTGGAAAACTCATGACGCTGATCGATTCGGCGTCGTAGGCGAACTCTCTATAGACCTCATCCGACATGAGGAACAAGTTGTGTTTCTTCGAAAGGTTCACCAATCGCTGGAGTTCTTCGCGAGAATAAATCGTCCCCGTAGGGTTGGAAGGGTTGCAAACCAGGATGGCCCGCGTCCTCGAATTGATATAGGATTCGATTTCCTTTTCTAACGGCAAATGGAATCCGGTCTTAATGTCCAGAGGAACCGGCCTCAGCTTCACATTGGCCAACGTTGCGAAGCCGTTGTAGTTAGTGTAAAACGGCTCGAAGACAATTATTTCGTCGTCAGCATCGCAGACCGCACACATGGCGAACGTGATCGCCTCTGAGCCACCCGCCGTCACGATAATCTCGCGTTCCTCGAGTTCGATACCATTATGTTTCAGGTATTTTCCCCACGCGGACAACGCAGCGGGAATTCCGTTGGACGGTGCGTAGGCTATGGTGGGCTGATTGAAACTCCGAATCGCCTCAAAGACAGCGGGCGACGTGGGTAAATCCGGTTGGCCGATGTTCAGGTGGTAAACCTTGACCCCCTTCTTTTTTCGCACTTCGGCGATGGCGGCGAGCTTGCGGATGGGTGAAGCTTGCATTTCCCGCGCACGGAGAGAAATCGAGATATTCTTGCCGGGGATATTCGTAGTCGTCGCCAGGGGGTTTGAACTGGCGGAAGTTCGAACGAGTGTGTTCTGTGCCATGGTTAGTTGTCCATCATCGCTGCGGCGGCCATTCCTTGCGCTTCGCGCGCCTGGCGGCCGTCCGGCAGGAAAACAATGCTTGAAAACGCGTCTTCTCTGAAGAGGTTCCGCGCAACGGATTGGATTTCATCCTGAGTGACGGCGTTAATCTGAGCCACGACTTCATCGAGTGAATGAAGCTCGCCAAAGTACACCTCGGAGCTCCCCAGCCGCATCATGCGGTTCGAAATGCTCTCGAGGCTGAGCATCATACTTCCCTTCAACTGATCCTTTGTCCGCTTGAGGTCTGCAGCCGGAACGGGTTTCCGTTTCAGCGTGTCAAGCTCCTTCCAGATCAATTCCAGGCTCGTTTTCACGTGCTCCTTATCGGTGCCGACGTATGCGCCGAAAGAGCCCGTATCGCTCAACATGTTCGCAAAGCTGTAGACGGAATATGCGAAACCGTAGCGTTCCCTGATGTTCTGAAAGAGCCGTGAACTCATGCCGTCGCCCAGGAGCGTGTTGAGCACCATTAAAGGATAACGAAGCTCGTCTTTGATGCTGTAAGCGATAGTGCCAATGCAAGCGTGGGCCTGCTGAATCGGTTTTTCGAATTCCTTGTATTTTCCTGCGACCGTCGAGGGTTTCTGGCGGGCTCTGGGACCGGGCTTCTGAGCGTCGAATCGAAAATACTTTTCGACGAGACGGACGAATTTTTCATGCTTCAAATTACCGGCCCCCGCAACGACAATCCGGGACGGTGTGTAGCTTTGACTTCGATGCTCAACAAGATCGGACCGCTTGAATGACCGCAGGCTGGCTTCTGCTCCAATGACCGGAAATCCCAGCGAATTTTTGCCGTAAATGGCTT
>JANOGR010000243.1:0-3307 GCA_031406095.1 Ignavibacteriales bacterium | reverse complement strand
CTCCGGACCAGAATTCTCAGTTCACGGTGGACAGCCTTGTTCTTTTTCAGACTTTTGCCTATCCGTATGAAATTGAGATCTCTCCTGAGGGTTCCAAATTCGTAACGAAACTCGGTGTGCCAAAACTTTCCGCTGGCATTTTTCAACCGCAAGGAGCGCCGCCGCTCACGATCCAGGCGTTTCTCGATAATTTGCCAATTTCTAATAGCATGAATTATTTTGACACGCTCACAAGGATTTTCACTTTCAATCCCTCTATCGGAATTCCGGACGGGATGCATACGTTCAAAATCGTGGCAGCAGCAGGGAGCATTACGAAAACAGATTCCGTTCGTTTCGAGGTGCGAGCCCGGCCTGTCCAGATCCAATCACCCGCATTCACTACGCGGAAATCAACCTACATCACCGCTGGAATCATCCTGAAACCCGACGGCACAGGTCCCGACAGCAGTGTCACCGAAATAACCGTTTCCGTGAACGGAAACTCCAAATTAGCACCTGCGTCATTCGGGAAATTTGTCGATACAACAGCATTAGGAGAGGGTAAAAACACGATTCGAGTATCATCGGGCAACGGAGCCGACAGCATCGAAGTGACCCGGATTGTGAATCATACTCCCTTTGGCAGAAGTCATGTGGCATTTTCCACTCTTACCGAGATTACACTTACTGCCGGCGCAACGACGGACCCGGACACCCAAGCGATTGCGCTAGTCTCCTGGTTTGACGACGCTCAGACGCCAACAGGTTTGACCGGAAAAACGGGAATGAATGTCGTCATTTCAAAGCCAGCCGCGCCAGGCGAATACTACTATACGCTGGTTGTTACGGACCCCGACGGGAATAAGGATACATCGAGAAACTATTTCGTTGTAAAGCTTGATGGAGGAGTTGAAAGCCCCACCATCGCAAGCAATCCAGCCTGGGCAAAGAAGGCGCGTGTGTATTTTCTCTTCCCAAAAGCGTTGACTGCGGCGGGCACGATCAACGCTGCGGCGAGCCGCCTGCAGTATGTGAAAGATCTCGGGTTCAATGTGATCTGGGTGATGCCGGTGATGAAGAATGCTTTTCCCATCAACAGCGGAACCGGGCCGGGCTATAACATCACGGATTTCTATTCTGTGGCGCCCGAGTACGGAACAAATCAGGATTTCAAGAATTTCGTTGCACAGGCACACGGTTTGGGAATAAAGGTAATTCTCGACGTTACACCGAATCACACGAGTCGCTTCCACCCGTGGTCCGACCATGCTCATCAGCACAAACAGAAGTCTCCCTATTGGAACTGGTATCAACACTCTATCATCCTCGATAACAACAATGCCAACGGCCTCGGTCAGTCGCTGGATGCAGATGGGTTCAATTATTACTCCGGCTTTAGCAACCAGTTGCTGAACTACAATTGGACGGATATTGATGCGCAAGCTGAAATGATCGCTGTGTACAAGTACTGGGTCAAAGAGTTCGGGCTGGACGGTTACCGCTTTGATGTTTACTGGGGGCCGCACCGACGTTACGGCGAACAGTTTATGGGAAAGCCGGTTCGGGATGCGCTCAAGCACATCAAACCCGATATCATGCTGCTGGCGGAGGATGACGGAACGGGTGGTGGCACAGAGGCGATTTATGCGGACTACGTGTCAAACGGAGTCAACGGCGGCGTCGATGCAGCGTATGATTTCAAGCTGTATTTTAACCAGATCAGGAATTTTGGTTTTACGGGCGCGGCCGTGGACAACTTACATGGTGACGTCTATAACGGCGGATATTTTCCAGGTCCGAATTCCCTCTATATGAGGTTTATGGAATCGCAGGATGAAGATCGAATCGTCTATTTCTATTCCAACAACTTCACGATCGATGCAACGACCACATTCAAGAAAACAATGCCGATGGCCACGGTCCTTTTCACCGTCCCAGGATTCCCGATGATCTGGAACGGGCAGGAGGTAGGATGGGGCTACGGGATCTCCGGCTCAAAGGAAGCGCGCAACAGAAGCACGATTGATTGGAATTACCAGGGAAGATCGCTCCTGCTGCCGCACTATCAGCGGCTTGCATGGATCCGGGGGAGCTTCTCCGCGTTTTCGACACAAGCGTTCACAAGGCTTACGACGAACAGCAACCAGGTATACGGGTTTGCCCGTCCGCTTGCAGACCAAAATGGAATCACCCTCGTCAATTTTTCGAGCTCCCCGACGAACGTTTCCGTTTCGCTCGTTGGCTCTGGAGGCTCTGCAAACGTTCTGCTGACGGGCGGCGCCCAGGACGGGAAGACGTATTACATGAACGATGTTTACAACGACACGAGTGTTGCAGTGACATTCAGCGCAGGGGTTCTCAATTTCACAGCGACGATTCCAGGGTACAGCTCGGCTGTTTTTATCCTTTCGGATTCGGTGAAAAAACTCATGGTTCCTTTGATAACCTCTGTAAAGGATCACCTCGGGGAGCTTCCAACAACATTTAAGTTGTATCAGAATTACCCCAATCCTTTCAATCCCTGGACAACCTTGACGTACGATGTGGCGGAGCGCGCTCATGTGGAGCTCAAGGTCTATAACATCCTCGGTATGGAAATGGCAACACTTGTGGACGAAGTACATTCTGCGGGAACGTATACAGTTCGATGGGGTGGAAAAGACTATCATGGTGGGAGCGTGAGCAGCGGTGTGTACTTCATCAGGTTTCAAGCTGGGGGAACTGCCGAAATGAAAAAAATAGTCTTTCTCAAGTGAACTTTCTGGTTACAAAAAGACTCTTTTCAGTCCTTTTCTTACATTATGGCATTCTGAGTGGAATTATCGCCCAGCCGGTTTCGTCTTCCGATGGAGTAATCTTCAAGTATTGCGGAGTCGGCAAGAAAGTGGCTTTGGCAGGCGACTTCAACCAGTGGCAGAAAAACGTTGATGTGCTGGCAAAGGATTTTTCCGGATGCTGGAAAATCACGAAGGCGTTGAAACCTGGGATTTTTCAATACAAGTTCATCATCGATGACACACTTTGGGTCTCCGATTCTTCCAATCCAAAACTAGTCCAAAACTACAATAACAGCGGGTTTAATTCTGTTCTGACGGTCAAACAAGATGGCGCCATCGCATTTGAATCATATCAGGAGGCTTCGAGAACGACCATGAGCGACGACTATCCGAAAACTGGAAAAACGTTATACCTCAACATCATCTGGCATCAGCACCAGCCGCTGTATCTCGACCCCGGAACCGACCAGTTGCAAGGTCCTTGGGTACGGACACACGGGACGAAGGACTACTACGACATGGCAAGCATGCTCGAGAAATATCCGACC
>JANOGR010000231.1:0-17762 GCA_031406095.1 Ignavibacteriales bacterium | reverse complement strand
GTCCGGAGATGTCATTCTCCGAAAGCTCTCATACTTTCCCTTTGCGTTGAAGTATTGAAAGTACAGTTGCAAAGTCAGGTCTCGAGTGAAAACGAATGTTCCGCGCGTTGTGATGTCCCACGCCTCGGTCGACCGATCGCCAAAAACGCTTATCAGGTTCGGCGAAACTGGAAGATCGTAAAGGTTGGACACCCAGGCTAATTCCTGATCCGCAGAGCTGCGCGAAGCAGACAACTCTATTGTTATGTGTGCTGCGGGCTTCAATTCAAGCTCTGCAATCACGGATGAAGAACGCCCCTTCCTGCCATCATATCCATAGATCCCAATGAGCTCCGCGACCACCGAGGCGCGGGGATCTGTCGCAGCAAGAGCGAGGAACGATTGACGCTCCGGCCTGTTGAAGAGACCATTCCCCCGTGTTTCCCGGTCGTCATAGAGGCCCCAGTCTTTTGAAACCTGGTATCCTATTTGCCAATAGTTTGTGAACGTCAGGTTTCCGGCGCTTGAAAGCGAGTTAAACAGCTCGGCGCCGTCAAAGTTCTTTCGATAGTGATACGTCGCATCGACAACCCAGAATTGCCTCCAGTCCTCGGGAACATCGTCTTTATAAGACATCGACGTCACAAGACCATGATCGTTCGGCCTCCGAAAAAAGCCGACATCGTTAATGTTGAATTCCTTCGATGTATAATCGACCGTCAGCGACCCGCGCCAGTGCTTTCCCGCAGCTTTCGCAAAAGTGGCACGCCCTGCCCCGCCCGAAATCCGCTGGCCCGAAGAACCGGTGGTGTGTGAGCCTGCCCAAAACCCGTCCACCCGATACTCGTTGTCGAGAAACTTCAAGTTCCAGTCAAGCCCGCCGGTGAAAGCCGGAAGCCTCCCCTTCTTGTTAACCGAAGTCAGTATCGTTCCGACATTCGAGTTTGAAAACACATCCTGTCTCACCCGAAACACGCTGTAGTTCGAAAAAGGCTCGACGATCGCATCGGTCTTTACTTCGTTTAAGTCCACAAGTGTCGCACGTTCCTCTTTTGTGATGGCTTCCAATACACCGATCGAGAGGCCGTCGGCAGTTTTCCCCGATACCTTGGCAGCCCCGATGATCGTAGCGAACCGGGGTTCATTCAACACGTACCCCCCTGACGGAGCGCCGACGCGGGGGAGCGCTCTTCCGATTCTCCGTGAATAAAAAAGTCCCGGGCCAAAGTTGCCGCCGAACGTTGTGAAACGAACAATTTGAGAACCCTCAACAAAGAATGGCCTTTTCTCTGGATAGAATGTCTCGAATGTGCTCAGATTGAGAACCGCCGGGTCTGCCTCTACCTGGCCGAAATCAGGATTGAACGTCGCGTCAACTGTTATACCGCCGATGGGCTTGTATTTGAGGTCGAGTCCCGCGTTGGATGTCCAATCGCGTCCGTCAGGAAAACTCGGTGAACTCGGAATAAAGCGGCCTCCCCCCACTGTGTACGGCAGAATTTCCACGTTGTTCGGCGAACGCACGCCTTTGATTCCCTCCAAATGTCCGAACTTTGAAACGAACCCGCTCTCATTTTTTCCGATGAGTACCCAATAATCTCCTTCCCGGTTTCTTGCAATTCTGCGGATAAACTGAATGCCCCATTCCTGTTCATCCTTTTCGGGAAAACGCAGTACGGTAAACGGAATCTTCACTTCCGCCACCCAGCCTTCTTCCGTGATGCGCGTTTCAACATCCCATACTCCATCCCACGATTCGTCTTCTTCCTGCGCGTCGTTATACTGGAGGATGTCGACTTTGACGCCTGCGGCGTTAATCGTGAATTCAAAGCCCGTTTGGTGGTCGTGGTAGCTGTCGATGCGGATGGAAATGATGTCAGACAGGATTTCGTCGTCGCGACGGGCGAGCCGAGCGACAATTTTCGACGGTTCGGTGTCGTACATGGTGCAGCCGAAATACAACGCGTCGCCGTCGTAGAGAATCCGTATTTCGGTCTTCTGCGTGGGAGGCTGACCTTCGTACGGATCCCGCTGTGTAAAATCACTGACGGGTTTCGCCAACTGCCATTCGGGTTCGTTGAGAATCCCATCGATGCGCGGTGCCCGGTGTGTGCGGACGGCCGTCGCTGTTTTGGGATTACTTCCGGCGAGAAGCGAAGCGGTGGAAATGAGCAGAAGATAGTACGGTGATTTTCTTCGGAACAATCGGTCTCCCTAAAAACTCCTGGCAGCTTTCAACAATGACTCAACGTTTTCAGGCGTATCCGACTCGGCATAGAATCGGATAAGCGGCTCCGTCCCCGATGCGCGAACCAGGACCCAGCCGTTCTCGACGAACAACTTGAAGCCGTCTTTAGTTTCGACCCGTAGTACCCGGAATCTACCCAACTGGTGAATCCCCTTCTTGTACACCGCAAGGATACGTTGTTTTTCTTTTTCAGTCAAATGCGCGTCGTAACGGTTGAAATAATGCCAGCCGTATTCCTGCATGAGCTCCTCGACGAGCTCGCTCATTTTTTTCTTCCGGACAGCCATCACCTCGCACAAGAGGAGTCCGATGTAAATTCCGTCGCGTTCCGGAAGGTGGCCCTTCACGCCAAGCCCCCCGCTCTCCTCAGCTGCAATCAGAATATCGCGCTCGGTCATAAGCCTGCAGAGGTATTTGAACCCAATCGGCGTCTCGTGCAATACAAGTTTATACTTTTCGCACATCTTGTTGATGATTTGGCTCACGGAAAACGACTTGGCGACCTCGCCCTTCCATACTTTTTGTTCCACAAAATACTTCAGCAGAACGGCAAAAATGCGGTGCGAATCGACAAAACGCCCTTTTTCGTCCATCGCTCCGACCCGGTCCGCATCCCCGTCGGTCGCAATACCGATGTCGCATCCGTGCTCTACGACCGCGGAAGCCAGCTCTTTGAGATGTTGCGGCAAAGGCTCGGGATGCACACCGCCGAACGACGGGTTGAACGATTGCCGAAGAGATACTTTGAGCGGGACAAGTTGCTCCATCACACCTTGTCCGGCGCCGTACATTGCATCGTAGGCGATCTTGATATTGGACTGTTGAATGAACGGAATGTTGAGCTTGGACTTCAGGTCGTCGACGTAGGTTTGAGTGAAGTCGATTCTCTTGATGAGGCCTTTCTCGACCAACCCGTCAAAGGAGCTTCGAATTTCGAATTTCGCCAGCCCGCCGGCGGTCTGGCGGGAATTTCGAATTTTACGGAGTTCTTTCTCAACCTTCTCAATCATTTCCGGATGAGCCGGGCCGCCGAAATCGCCCTTGATTTTGAAACCGTTGTATTTAGCCGGATTGTGGCTCGCTGTAATAACCACGCCGCCTGCCGCGTGAAGCTTCTTCGTCAGCAACGAGACCATCGGCGTTGAAGAGATTTTATCGGAAATGACGACCTTGATCCCGCGGTTTGCGAGAACTTCGGCGGTTTTCTCGGCGAATTCCCTTGACAGGAAACGGGAGTCATATCCCACGACAACGCCATTCTTGACCTTCTTGTGCCTCTTGAAGTAGTTTGCAGTGGCAAGAGCAACCCTTGCGACGTTTTCAAACGTGAAATCGTCCGCGATGAGGCCACGCCAGCCGTCAGTGCCAAATTTGATCTGGACAGACATGGATTAGCTAGGAAAAAAGCTCAAAGTTCATCATTCAATCAAGCTTAACATTCAGCGCCCCAAATCCCGCATAATACCCGTTGGTGCCGAGTTCTTCTTCGATGCGCAACAACTGGTTGTACTTTGCGATACGGTCTGTCCGGCTTGCGGAACCTGTTTTGATCTGTGCAGCATTCGTCGCCACTGCAATGTCCGCAATCGTCGTGTCTTCTGTTTCTCCGGAGCGATGGCTGAGCACCGTTGTATACTTCGCTCGCTTAGCCATCTCGATGGCGTCGAGTGTCTCCGTAAGCGTTCCGATTTGATTCACTTTCACGAGGATCGAGTTCGCCACGCCCATATCGATCCCCTTTGAGAGATACTCGATGTTCGTCACAAACACGTCATCCCCTACAAGTTGCACCCGCTTTCCAACGGTGTCTGTCAGCAGCTTCCATCCTTCCCAGTCGTTCTCTGACATCCCGTCCTCGAGTGAAGCGATCGGATATTTCTTCGTCCACGCTTCCCAATACTTTACCATCTGCTCCGAGGTTTTTTCGGATTTGTCGGACTTGGAAAACACGTACCGCTTTTTCTCTTTGTCATAGAATTCGCTTGCCGCCGGGTCGAGTGCAATATAAACCTGTTCTCCGGGTTTGTAATTCGCTTTTTGAATCGCTTCAAGGATCACATCGAGCGCCTCCTCATTCGATTTCAGGTTCGGTGCAAACCCGCCTTCATCCCCCACAGCTGTGTTATAGCCTTTCTTGTGCAAAACCGACTTCAGCGAATGAAAAATCTCTGCACCCATGCGAAGCGCCTCGGCAAAACTCGGGGCATCGATGGGCATGATCATGAACTCCTGGAAATCCACGTTGTTGTCGGCGTGACTGCCGCCATTCAGGATGTTCATGAGAGGAACCGGCAGGACGCGGGCATTCGTTCCACCAATGTAGCGATACAACGGCATGTGCCTGGACTGTGCGGCGGCCTTCGCGACGGCGAGGGAAACGCCGAGTATGGCGTTCGCTCCAAGCTTGCTTTTGTTCGGAGTCCCGTCCAGCTGCAGCATCATCTTGTCCACGCCAACCTGGTCCAGCGCGTCAAACCCCACCACTTCTTCCGACAAAGCGGTGTTCACATTTTCAACCGCTTTCAGAACACCCTTGCCATTGTATCTTGCCTTGTCGCCATCCCTCAACTCTACCGCTTCGTTTTCACCAGTCGAGGCGCCGCTCGGCACGGCCGCCCGTGCCGCGGTTCCGTCTTCAAGCTCAACCTCGACTTCAACAGTCGGATTACCCCTTGAATCTAATATCTCACGAGCCCATACATCTATAATGGTCGTTTTCATGGAATTCTCCTGATTCGATGATAGAAACTGCGGAGTCAATTAAGCCAAAAAAGGAAGGAAAATCAATGGAGTAACGTTGGAAGAAGTCAGACTTTTCGAGGACAAAGCGGGAAAAAGTCAGACTTCTCATGGAGTCATAAATTCGGTTTTGTCGCATGTTCTTCCATCCAGTCGCACCGTTTCAACCATTCTTCGGTCTCGATGAAATATGCTTCGTTCGAAATGTCATTGAGCGAATCCCAGAAGCTGAGTTTCGCTTTTTGGAACTCTCCGACTTTGAAGTAGAGCTGCCCGAGCCTCTGCTTTCGCAGGAAATCGAGAATCGGCATTTCCATTTTTTCCTTCCTCGAAAATGCCTCGATGGCATCCCGATATTTTTCCTTTCGCGCCAGCTCCCGCCCCAGAAGGTAACTCCTCAACGACGCCACTTCTCTCTCATGGAGACTCTCGAGAAAAGCCATTCGCACAGAGTCGTTCATTTCCTCTATGAAAAAAAGCCGGAGGATTTCGCCTTTTTTATGGTTGAAAATCAATGACAAACGCAGTGCGGACGCCTCGTCCAGCGGCAAACTGATGTGTGCTTCGAAGACTCGGTGATAGGACACGAGGGCTTTGTCCGGGAATCCCGATGCCCAGTATGAATCGCCCAGGACAAGATGGATCGGCAGCAGGGCGAACACGAGACTGGAATCGCTCAGCTTTTCTTCGGCAAACGCAATCGCTTCGGAGTACCGTTTCAAACGGAACAACGAATTCGTTTTTTGGTAGACTGCCTCGGTGTTTGCCGTAAGCTCCAGGGATCGACTTGCAGAGGCCAGAGCGCCGGGGTAGTCTTTGCGGAGATACATCGACCTCGTTTCGGCGTTCAGGTTTGCGATCACCCGGGCACATTCCTTGCCGAAGATCGAAGGCCGTTTGAATAAGTATGCCGCTTTTCTTTTTTCCGGGTCCTTCACTTCAAACATTGTGAGATATTGCCGCCAATCGGCGATAAGCCTCTCGAAGTCTCTATTGTAAGCTGCTTTGAAATCTCCCGTGCGGTAGACGCGTTTGAACCTCCTCAATCCATAATGGTCGATCAAGTAGCGGCAGAATGATCCGGCAAGCGTGTAGCTGACGCCGGGATGGGCTTTGAAGAATCCGGAGACGGAAAAAAGGTCTCCCATGTTCACCCGCACATCGATTGCAAACGCCAGCGCAGCCGTGCGGTGAACCACGGCGTCATATGTCACCCGTTCCACGGCCACGGCCGTTCCTTCAATCAGCCCGGAATTCGTGCTGATACGAAGCAGTGGAAAGCCAAACTCGGCCGCCATGACATGCACCAATTCATGCTTGAGACTCTGCTCGACGTCATCCAGATTGATGTGAAGCTGCCACAGCCACGGCTTGGAAATATCCGTTCTTGCTGCCCCCACAAGCCTCCCTTTCTGTTCGGGCGATTCATAGACGAATGATTCGATTTTCCTGCGGGAGGAAACGCGAAGTTCTTTTGAGATCTGGTCGAAATAGAATTCGTGGAGCAAAACAAGGTCCTGGACCTGGGTATGTTTCATCCTGGACGGATACCGGATGATGAAATGCTCCGTCTCCGTTTCGCCGCCAAGACGGGATTTTACGGAACTCAAGGAAGATGACAGACCAAGGTCATCGCTGAACCAGATGAACGCAGCGATCACGAGCCCCAGTCCGCCGGCGATCCATCGTTGCTTTATCGACACGACTCCGCTCCACGGGCCTCTGACTTTCTTCCGTTTTTCCAGCCAAAATGTGAAAAGCCAAAGGAGGACAATAATAGCGACCGTTTCGACTCGATAAACAGCCAGCCTTCCGATGACATTCAGCGTTTCGTCGTATGTGAACCCCGGAAAAAAACCCATGATGGGATTAAAAGCATAAATCTGAATTCCTGTGAACGTCACAAAAGGAATGTGGAGCAGGATGCCAAGGTAGACCAAGACAAATAACGTTTTATTCCAACGGGTAAAACCGACTGCGATGGAGAGTGCAATCACTTGAGCAAGAGCAACGGCCGGAAGAACAAGCAGCAGAAAAAGCATCGCGCCTTCAGCGTAGCTGCAATTCTTCACAAAAAACGCGTTGAGAGACATTGTGACGAACGGAATGGCTGCCACGAGGAGCGAGTACAGAACGGCGATATCGATAAACTCTTCCAGGGATCCACCCGAAGTAAGTTGTTTTCTTCTCCAGGCTGAAATAGTGAGGAGGCCCACGATGATACTCGAAACGAGCGTCGTTAAAGCTGAGAATTCAAAGCCCAGATAATTGAAGAGCGGGATTTGTGTGCAGGTAACCGAGAAGGCCGTGATGAGCAGAATTGCAATCTGATGGGATCGGACGGAAAAGAATTCTTTGGCCATCAGGCGGGTTTTCGCTGAGGATTCATGGATCGCTTGTCCCCGCCTTAAAACTCTTCGCCTTTCATGCGCTCAATATCGGCCCCCAAAGACTGGAGTTTTTTCTCGATGGACTCATAGCCGCGGTCGAGGTGATACACGCGAAGAACTTCGGTGGTGCCTTCCGCTGCCAGGCCTGCGAGAATCAGGGAAGCGCTGGCCCTCAGGTCGGTCGACATGACCTTGGCGCCTTTCAATTTCTTGCCGCCCACAACAGTGGCAACGTTGTCTTTCACTGTGACTTCAGCGCCCAGCCGAACGAGTTCAGGGACGTGCATAAACCGGTCATGATAGATCGTATCAGTGATGACGCTGGTACCTTGCGCAAGCGACATCATGGCAATCCACTGGGCTTGCATGTCGGTCGGGAAACCCGGATAAATCGCGGTCGTCACGTGGACAGCCCGGATGACATCCGGAGGCTCGATTTCAACATAGTTGCTCCCGCACCTAATTTTCGCACCTGCTTCCTCGAGTCTTGCGGCAATCGCGCTGACGTGCTCCGGGTTGCAGTTTTCAAGCCTTACCGTGCTCTTCTTCTTGCCCGCCATCGCGGCGGCAACAAGAAACGTCCCCGCTTCAATTCGGTCGGGGATCGTTGCAATATTTGCAGGGTGAAGGTTTTCCACTCCTTCGATATGAAGCTTGTTCGTTCCGATGCCATGGATCTTTGCTCCCATGGAAGCGAGGAAAAGTCCCAGCGCTGTTATTTCCGGCTCAATCGCCGCGTTTTCGATCGTGGTAACACCCTTTGCCAGCACAGCTGCCATCAGGACATTACCCGTCGCCCCGACGCTGGAAACATCAAACAGAATCCTGGCTCCTTTGAGCCGTTTCGCGCGTGCGATGATGTAACCGCCTTCGAAGTCGATTTGCGCCCCGAGCTTCTTCATCCCCTCGATATGCAGGTTCACGGGACGTGGACCCCACGCGCATCCTCCCGGCATGGAAACCTTCGCTTCACCATATCGTGCTAACAAGGGTCCGAGGACATAAATCGAGGCTCTCATCTTCTTCACATGCTCATAAGGAGCTTCGAACCTTGTTATTTGAGTCGAATCAATGGTGAGCGTGTGGTCGGCATGAGATGTGGCAAGCCCCATGGTCTCAAGAAGCTTCGACATCGTCGTGATGTCTCTGAGCGTCGGCGTGTTTGATAACGTGTATTTGCCGGGAGCAAGAATGGTGGCAGGCATCAAGACAAGCGATGCGTTCTTCGCACCGCTGATTTTCACCTTGCCGCTGAGAGGTCTTCCGCCTTGTATGACAAACTTGTCCATAGATACCGAGAAATATAGCCCAATATGGAGTGAAAAACAAAGACGGCGGGGAAGTAAGCAGAATGCAGTAAGCAGATACAAAGCTTCGATCTATTTTCTGCCATCTGCAAACTCCAATCTGCCATCTCCACATTGACATCATACCGAGTTGTCTTTCGGGCATTTTTTTTGTAGTTATAGACAAGCCACTCCACATTCCACATTCCGCATTTCGTATTCGAAGCATGTCAGTTCAGGTCATCGTCGGCGCCCAATGGGGCGATGAAGGTAAAGGCAAAATCGTCGACCATCTCAGCGCGAATTTCGATATCGTAGCTCGTTACCAGGGCGGAGCAAATGCCGGCCACACGGTCGTCATTCCATCCAGGAACGGCAAAACTGAAAAGGAATTTGTCCTTCACCTGATTCCTTCGGGAATATTTCATCGCCACGTGACCTGTGTGATCGGCAACGGCGTCGTCCTTGACCCCGCGGCGCTTATGACAGAAATCGAGCAGCTCAATCGAATGGGAATCAAAACGGAAGGACGTCTTCTGATCAGCCACAACGCTCACCTCATCATGCCGTATCACAAGCTTCTGGATTCCGTCCGTGAAAAGGGCGAACAGAAAATCGGGACGACGGGCAGAGGCATCGGGCCGGCTTATATCGATAAATACATGAGAACGGGCATTCGCGTCGTCGACCTGCTCGACCGGGATGTCCTTTGCAAAAAATTGAAGCGAAACATCGAACAAAACAACGAGTTGCTCAGCAAAATGTATAACTCGAAGGAACTCGACGTTGACGCCATCATCGGGGAATATCAGGAATTCGACCAGAAGATCGACGAGTATGTCACGGATACTTCTTTGTATCTGAACGAAGCGATTCGCAAAAAGAAAAAAATCCTGGCCGAAGGCGCGCAGGGAGCGCTTCTCGACGTCGACCACGGGACATACCCGTTTGTGACCTCTTCGAGTCCGACGAGCGGTGGTGCCTGCACGGGGCTCGGCATTCCCCCCACAGCCGTCGACTCTATTATAGGCGTCGTCAAGGCGTACTCGACACGTGTGGGCAACGGACCCTTCCCCACCGAGCTCAGCGACGAAACCGGCAACAGGCTGCGCAAAGTAGGCGGTGAATACGGCGCAACAACCGGCCGGCCCCGGCGGTGCGGCTGGCTGGATCTTGTGAGCCTGGAATACTCAATTCGCGTCAATGGTATTACAAGGATTGCGGTCACAAAACTGGATGTTCTCGATGATTTCACGGAAATTAAGGTGTGCACGGGCTACAAAGTGAACGGCAAATTGTTGAAACAATTCCCGACGGACGTTCAAACTCTGGACGTTGTAGAGCCTGTTTACAAATCGTTTGAAGGCTGGTGCAGCAAGACTTCGGCGGTCAAGAAGTATTCGGGACTCCCCCGCCAGGCAAGAAAGTACCTCGAAGCGATTCAAAAGCTGCTGAGGACCAACATCTGGATGGTTTCTGTGGGAGCCCGTAGAGATCAGACATTGGTCGTTCGGTAGAAATCCGGTTGATGGACGCATGAAATCCACTCTTTCCAGCGCGATGCCCGCCTCTGGGAAGCTCAAAATCTTCCTCCTCGTTTTTGCCTTCCTCATCATTGCCGGAACGCTGTTCTACACGCATGAGATCGTCCAACAGCTGCAGGCAAAAGAGCGGGAAGTCGCGAACCTGTATGCGAAATCGCTCGGCTTCATTGCCAACGCAAAGGAAGGCCAGGGAGACTACAGCTTCGTTTTCAACGAGATCATCCTTGCCATCGATTTTCCCATCATCGAAACCGACGCGACAAATCAACTGGTGAAAGCCTTCAGGAACCTGTCCGTCGATTCTTCCAAGTTCACGCGAGATGAGCTGCAAAGGTTCTTCCTCCAAAAGATCGCCGAGATGGATGAATTGCGTCCGCCGATCAAGGTGGCGTTTCAGGATACGATCGTTCTGAGCTACGTGCACTACGGAGAATCCCCGCTCATCACACAGTTGCGCAGGCTCCCGTTTTTCGAACTTGCCATTGTGGCCCTTTTCATACTGATTGCGTACATCAGCTTCAGCTATGTAAAACGCAGCGAGCAGAGCAATATCTGGGTCGGAATGGCTCGCGAAACAGCCCACCAACTCGGCACGCCGATTTCCAGCATGATGGGTTGGGTTGAACTTCTGAAAGACCAGTCGGGCGACGATTCCAGAATGTCGGAAACGATCAACGATATGCAAAACGACCTTCTGCGCCTCCAAAAAATAGCCGACCGGTTCTCAAAAATTGGCTCCAAACCGGACTTGAAAGAGGAAAACCTGAAAGAGGTTATTGACAAGGTAATCCAGTACTTTGAGCGGCGAATTCCTCACACGGGCAAGAAAGTGGCGATTTCGATCGAGAACGGTTCGACGGTGTCCATCCCAATCAACCGGGAATTGTTTGAATGGGTGATCGAGAACCTCACCAAGAACGCGCTCGATGCGATCGAAAACGGTGTGGGCAGAATCTCTTTTTCCATCACCGACCGCGGCGACCACGTGCTGATTGATGTCTCGGATACGGGGAAAGGCATCGACCTGAAACACCGCAACGAGGTTTTCCGGCCCGGTTTCTCGACGAAGAAACGCGGGTGGGGGCTCGGCCTCAGCCTATCGAAGCGAATCGTCGAAACGTACCACAAGGGCAAACTCTATGTCAAGGAAAGTAGACCCGGCTTCGGCACGACATTCCGAATTCGTTTGAACAAATAAACGAGAGGAACATGCACAAGAGATTAGCGACAATCATTTTCTTACTGTTCTTGGCCTTTGAGCTTTCTTCTTCCCAAGGGATAACGGGTCAGGAACTTCTCAATCACGTCAAGCGAATTGAGGGAAAATCGCCTGCGGACAGAAAAACTTACATCAAGGATCAGCTCAGGAGATTGAAAGTCCGGTTTCAAACAATGCCGTTTAGGTCGTTCATTCCGTTGCGGGATACCACCGTGACCGGTGAGAACATCATCGTGCCGATGGGCAAAGGAAAGAAGAAAATTGTCGTCGGGGCGCATTCCGACGCTGTTCCGCTTTCCCCCGGGGCCAATGACAATGGCGGGGGCGTGGCCGTGGTGCTCGGACTCATCAAGTCGCTCGGCGACCATCCATGGAAATACACGGTCGATTTCTGTTTCTTCGACCAGGAAGAGATGGGGCTCCTCGGGTCCAAGGAATACGTCAAGAAGTACAAAGACAAGGAAAAACACCTCGCCATGGTCAACCTTGATGTGGAAGGAACCGGTGAGGAGCTCTATGTCGGGCCGGTAGGCGGGGGAGACGATGACATGATTATGCCTCTTGTCCGTAAGGCCGCCAAGCGATTGAGGTTTCCTTTGCAGGAGCGCGCTGCCTATCCCGGTTCAGACCATGAATCCTTCGGCAAGGCGAAACTGGAAAACATTTCGGTCAGTGTAGTACCGAAAGGGGACGCGGACAAGCTGGTGGCCGTCTTGACGGGTCAAAAAGTCGACGCCGCTAATTACCCCGAAGTCTTGAAAGTCATGCACTCGCCGCGTGATTCGGCAAAATACGTGTCGGCGAAGGCGTTGCAGATGTCATACGAATTCACGAAAACCCTCCTGTTGCTGCTCGACGAATCGAGGAAATAGCATGCTGCGAAAACTCACGGTTCTTTGTTTTGTCCTCTTTACGTCTCCATCTTTTTCACAACAAGACATTGATGAACTGATTTCGCAGGAACTTCCGGCTCTCCTCTCCAGCTACCGGTTCCTGCATGCGAACCCCGAGCTTTCCGGGTACGAAGAAAAAACTTCAGCGTTCGTCGCGAAAGAATTGAAAGCGCTCGGATTCGAAGTGACGGAGCGATTTGGCAGATACGAACAACCGAACCTTACATGTTACGGAGTCGTCGCAATCATGAAGAACGGCACCGGGCCGACGGTTCTTGTGCGTACGGATCTCGATGCCCTGCCTGTCGAAGAAAAAACCGGCCTTTCATTCGCGAGCAAAGTGAAAACAAGAACCGACTCCGGTGATGAAACAGTCGTCATGCATGCCTGCGGATCGTCTTCCGATCGTCAACTTGCATGAGCAGGAATTCACTCCGGCCACGTATAACAACCCCGAGCTTACTCGGAAAATCTGGGGATCACTTCAGAGAGCCCTGGGCGCGGAGCGGGTCGTCAGGAAAGAACCGGTGATGGGAGCCGAGGATTTCGGACGGTTTAATCTTGAAGGGACAATTCCGAGCTGCATGATCTGGCTCGGCGCCGTCGAGCCTGAAAAAGTTGAAAAATCCAGGAAGGACGGGTCTACGCTCCCGTCGCTCCACTCAGCGCTCTTTGGCCGATGGCAGAGCCGACAGTGAGGACAGGCGTGAAAGCAACTGTGAGCGTTGTACTTGATTTGATGAAATGAAACTCAACCTGGCAGCCGGGCCAGCTTTTCTTCCAAACCCTTCTTTACCGCTGCCCACTCCGAATCGACAATACTGAAATATACCGAGTGGCGGATTCTGCCGCTCGGCGTAATCATGTGATTCCTCAGAATTCCTTCTTCCCTGGAGCCGATTCGAGCGAGTGCGTTCCGTGATTGCCTGTTCGTAGAATCCGTTTTGAACTCCACGCGAATGCAACCGAGCGTCTCGAAGGCATGTTTCAGCAACAAGTATTTGCATTCGGTGTTCACCGGGGTGCGCTGCCACGCACGAGCCACCCACGTCCATCCGATTTCTACCCGCTTGTTTGCACCATCGATATTTGCATACCTGGTGCTTCCAATGGCCCTCCCCGACGTCTTCTCGATAATGGCAAACGGCAACGCCTTCCCTTCTTTTTGCAGTTCGATGGCAGCTTCGACGTAGCGCTCCATGTCGTCGCGATTCCGAATCACGGTCATCGTGTACCGCCAGAGTTCTTCATCGATTCCAGCCGCAGACAATCCATCAACGTGGCTCATCGAGAGCGGTTCGAGGCGAACGATGGTTCCTTCGAGTATGGTGGGTTGGATTTGCATGAAAACTGTAGGGGCGATTCGCCGATTCCCCCTACCCGAGAACTTCTACATTGAACACAAGAAAGTTCATTTCTCAGCTGACGAGGTGTGGTCGTGCGTAATACGCCATCCCTCCGGTTTTTTCTCCACAATCAGCGTAAAACGGCCCCATGGCTGATCATTTGCTCGGTGCAGCTTCCAGACTCCCATCGCGATGGCGGAGGTAGAAGAGATTTTCCGGACAACGAGTTCGCTGAATTCAAGACGGCCCATTTTTTCTTTTGTGCCGTAGGTCTTTTTGTACCGGGCGAGCACTCCTTTGTATCCCCTCTCAAGATTCCCTCCACTGTTAAACATCGTGCTGTCGGAGTCCCAGTAACCCCGCATGAACCCTTCGATGTCGCCCTGGTTCCATGAATCTATCTGGGACGTCAGAACACTCTTAACCTGATCCTCATCGCTCTGAGTGAAGGCGATGTTTGATGCCAAGAGAAAAAGAAACGAACAATAAAAAGCAGGTTTTCTCATGGATTCTTGCCTCAAGGGTTTAAAATGGCGGCCGCCGTTAAGCAGGTTGCACGGTTTTCCTTCGTCCAAAAATAGCGTAACCGAGTAACCCTCCCAGCATTCCGAAAATAGGCAGAATGATAACGCTGAACAGGAAATCCTTGAGGACCTCATAGAAGGTGACCGATTTGTACATTTCTTTTTGCATTTCTTCGAGCATCTGGTCGTACGTGCCGCTCGGGATGGACCCTTGTTCTTCGAGCCGCTGAATTATCTTCTCCACGATGTCCTTCATAAGCTCTGCTCCGACAGGTCCGAAAATAATGTGCACGAGGTTGCCGATAAACGTTGCCACGACAGCACCGACGATTCCTGCCATCAGCCCTACGATCAGGCCGTCCGAGGATTCGAAAGGAGGCATTCCCTCCACAAATTCTTCCCGGTACAGATACGACGTCAAAACGCCCCCGAGCAAAATCCCCGCACAGCAACAGCAATTAATGAAATTCAGGAACGGGATTCCCCACAGACCGCCTATCACGAGGCCGCCAAGCAGCGCAGCCCTCTGTTTACTCGGTTTTATCGGCATGAAATCCTCCAAAGTTCAAAGAAGAACGGCGTATTTGAGCGACAGCTTCAAGCAACGTCGGCGCAATGTAGAACGGAAGTGCTGCTCCAAAGATCAATCCGGTGAAGGCTCTCGTCGTGAGTGTACTGAAGAGAATACTTGAACCATTCAGGAAGACGTCCAGACACATAGGCAATACGGCGCAACCAAGCCACAAGAGCCGGGGAATTCTCAGCTTTTCCAAGGGACCGAGGAGAGAGAGCCCCAGGAGCGTCAGCAAAAACCCGAAGTAGATTGCGGAACAGCGGGCGCAGGCGGCAAGTTTGAACCCCGCAAGGTGGAAAGAGCGCTCGTCCATC
The DNA here is from genome assembly GCA_031406095.1 of Ignavibacteriales bacterium. Lineage (GTDB taxonomy): Bacteria > Bacteroidota > Ignavibacteria > UBA10030 > UBA10030 > JANOGR01. Next base: position 2,706 of record JANOGR010000231.1, on the reverse strand, counting down.
TGATGGCAGATTTTGGAGAATGCTTCGTAGAAGAAACCACCTGCCGGGCTTCCCCAGGATTGCAACAAGGGAGCTGCCAGCAATGCAGCGCACCAAAGAGCGACAAGAAAAAGAAGTGTCAGATATGTGCGAAGGGGAGTCACAAAAGCGTGCAGCAATGATCGCGACAAATGCATTCTTTGTCAACAGGAATTCACCGGACGCAATTCCCAACCTGGAGCGTCGCCGTCGAATTGAAATCTTGCATCTGCGGGCTCTTTCTTGTACTTTTGAGGAAGTTCATTCAGCCCCACTCCTTACCCCATACAGAGACTCATGCGCGAATACCTTGACCTCGTCGACCGCGTCTTCAGCAAAGGGACGCTCAAACACAACCGTACCGGCGTCGATACGATTTCCGTTTTCTCCGAGTACATGAAGATCGATTTGAGCGAGGGATTTCCGTTGCTGACAACGAAGAAGATGAATTTCAAATCCCTGCTGCACGAAGTTCTTTGGTATCTTTCCGGCGAAGACCATATCCGCAACCTCCGCAAGCACACAAAGATCTGGGACGCATGGGCAGACGAAAACGGAAACCTGGAAACAGCATACGGGCGATACTGGCGCCGATTTCCGAGCGCCCAGGTAAACCCGAAAACCGGGCAATACGAAGTGAAAGAAATCGACCAGATCGCCGAAATCATCAATACCCTCAAAACAAATCCAACCTCCCGTCGCATGGTGATTTCTGCGTGGGAGCCGGGGAACGCGCTGCACAGCAAACTGCCCCCGTGCCACTTTTCGTTTGTGTTCAATGTGCAGGGGAACAAGTTAAACTGTCACCTCACACAACGCTCGGGCGATATTGCCCTCGGGATTCCTTTCAACATTGCAGCCTACGCACTGCTCACACAAGCAATTGCCGGCGCAACAGGCTTCGAGGTTGGCTACTTCAGCCACACGATCGTCGATGCGCATATCTACGTGAACCACATCGACGGACTCAAAGAACAGCTCAGGCGTAAGCCGAAAGCGCTGCCCAAACTTGTGATCGCCAGAAAACCGGTCGACGAGCTCACGTTCGAGGACTTTGAGCTTGCCGGCTACGAGTGCGATGAGCCGATCAAGTTCGAGGTTGCAGTGTGAAACTGATCATCATTGCAGCCCTCAGCCGCAATCGAGTGATCGGAAAAGACGGCAAGATTCCCTGGCACATCTCTCAAGATCTAAAGAGATTCAAACAGATTACGACGGGCCACGCGGTGCTCATGGGTCGCAAATCGTATGAATCGATCGGGAAGCCGCTGTCAAATCGTCGCAACGTGGTTGTTACTTCGAAGCAAATCCCCGATGTTGAAACCTACAAAAGTATCAATGAGGCCCTTGCAGCGCTTAAAACCGAGGAAATGGTCTTCGTTATTGGAGGCGGCAAGATTTTTGCGCAGCTTCTGGAGAAGGTAAACGAAATGCGATTAACGCACGTGGATAAGGTGGTCGAAGGGGATGTATTCTTTCCAGAATATGAACATTTGTTGGGGAAAGTGTTTCGGGAAAAAGCGCGGGAAGCGCACGACGGATATGCCTTCGTGGACTACGTCAGAATCTAACGCACTCGACATTCCTGCCTGCCGGCAGGCAGGCGTTATTCAGTTTATCCCCTTCGTGATTCCTCCATCCACAAGCAGGCTCACACCGTTGATGTAGCTCGCCTTTTCTGAAGCCAGGAACGCCACCACGCTGCCGATTTCATCCGGCCGGCCGAGTCTTTCTGCAGGAATTTGCCTGGCCGCATCGCGAAGATATTCTTCAAGACCCATTTTTTGCTGTTCTGCCCGTGAGCGACTCAAGTCCTCCTGCCGCTTTGTCAAAATGTTTCCCGGACAAACCGCGTTCACCGTCACATTGTCTTTTGCGTGAAGGTTCGAGAGAATTTTGGTCAAAGCGTGGATTCCTGGCCGGAACGACGCGGAGAGAATCAATTCGTTGATCGGCTGCTTTGCAACGTAGGATGTAATGGTAACAACCCTGCCCCATTTTTGAGCAATCATTATGGGCAGGACTGCTCGCGTGAGCCGCACAGCGCTCATCATCGTCAGGTTGAAACCTTTTTCCCACTCGGCATCGGGCATCTCGAAAATATTTCCGGTGGGAGGTCCGCCTGAATTGTTCACAAGCACATGGACAGTGCCGAACTCATTTTTGGCAACATCGACGAATCGGGTAATGTCTTCTTGCTTCGACATGTCTGCTTCAACGGGAATAACCCGGCTGCCCGTGTTGCGCTCGATTTCCTCCGCCGCCTCAGTAATTTCTTTTTTGCGGCGTGAACAAATAACGAGCTTCGCGCCCTCCTGAGCCAGCGCGAGCGCACACGCCTTCCCCAAACCCTGACTCGCCGCAGCGACGAGGGCGATTTTATCTTTGAGACCGAGGTCCATGGTAGCCCGAGGTTAAAAGAACTTCAGGTTTTCGGGAGAAAACACACCGGCGAAGAAAACGTCAGGAGAGCTTTACCAGGTTGCTGAAAAACTAGTTCTGCGGTGGCGTCAGGAGTTTCCTCCTGACGCTAACACGCATAATTTCTCAGAATCAGGCACTATGACAAACAGAAAATGAGACTGTCACTCCCGCGGATTGTAAGCCTGCCTACCGGACAGGCAGGCGGGAGTCCAGAACTCGAACCGTATTGTCTCTCGTGACGAAAACAAGATGCCAAAATGAAAC